>MWOU01000098.1 GCA_002025975.1 Prochlorococcus sp. HOT208_60m_813B04 | reverse complement strand
ATTTTAATTTTATTAAGAAAAGGAAAAATAGAAATTAATTTCAAATTAGGTCCAATATCAGGCGCAGATAAAAAACCTGAAATATTTTTCATAAATTTTAATTTTTCTAATTTTAAGTATGGATTATCATCTTTATAATAGCAATTTATTTGAGATGTATTTCTTTCATTATAAATATTTCTTTGCTTCAAAAGCTTAATCAAATTAAATAAATAAATTTGAATTTTATCCTTAACTTTTAAAAATCCTAATAATCTTCGTAAAAAAAGATTATTATAACGATTATTAAAATCTAGATTATTATCATTTCCAAGATAAAACAACTGAAGGATCTCAGTAATATATATGTAATCCCTAGAACTTTTATTAAATTTATCAATTCTTAAGTTTTTTGTATTAAGACTAGTAACGAGCCATACTTCTGCTCCTGATTTAAATAATGCATTTATTAATGACTTTGTGTAAACGGCAATACCTCTATGTTCATTTTTTTCTAATTCCGGAGCAAATAATAAAACTCTTTTTTTAATTAAATTATTCATTTTATTGTTAATTTATATTGTTTAGGTTATTAAAGTATTAATAACAATATCATTTTTTTATATTTCTTTTATTGACTTTGCTTTATCAGTAAATAAGTTAAATAATATTTGTAAATAGCTTAATCTCCTTA
>MWOU01000097.1 GCA_002025975.1 Prochlorococcus sp. HOT208_60m_813B04 | reverse complement strand
GGCATTACAGACCAACAAAAACATTCGATATCGATAAATTTTAAAAGTTCAGGATCCTTTATAAATTTTCTAGCTACATCTCCTGCATTTACTGGTAACCATCTAGCTAATCCTAAACAGGATAATGGAGATTTAAAGAAAACTTTAAAAAGATAACTTGGATCCTCTATTGATAAAAGAGGCATTGAATCTAAACATTTAAATACACTTGCACAAGTATCGTAAAATTTCTTGATACCTTTTTTTTCCTTGGGGAAACTCTCTGATAATTTATCTATAAATTGCTCATAATTTTTATCTACAGAAATATTAAAATTATGTGGTAAATGATATTCCAATTGCACAGGATCAGGAATAGTTTCGCATTTTTGATTTACATCTTTTAAGGCGCGAGTTAATAAATTGGTATAACCTTTATCTCCAAATCCAAATATCATTGAAGCGCCAACATCAAAGGTATATCCTTTCCTCTTAAAAGAACCCCCACTTCCTCCCGGAATAATATATTTCTCAAGAACTAATACTCGTGCCCCCTTAGAAGCTAGTTGCGATGCTGTTACTAATCCTCCAATTCCTGAGCCAATAATAATTGCATCAAAATTTTCCTTATTAAATTCCATTTTTTGGATCTTTGATAATTTATATTAGTAAATTTTGTTAAGTAAGTGGTCCTTTTCAAAACAAGAATCTAGTTTATTTTTAAAGTCATTCAAGGCTTCTGTAGATCTTTCTTGATAAGCTCTATACCTTAACCTTTTATCTTTTATTCTTTT
>MWOU01000096.1 GCA_002025975.1 Prochlorococcus sp. HOT208_60m_813B04 | reverse complement strand
ATGAATGGCGGTACTCTTTCTGAAACAGATAAAAATATTTTTTATGTTGAGGGTTATAGTTTAGACCGACTTGCTAAAGGAGAAATCGCTTTAAAAAGGGTAAAGCAACAGAAAATTGGGATAATTTTTGATTCAGCCATTGAAAAAGAAATATTAGTAAGACATTTACAAGTTGCTGATGCATGTGTTTCTACTTTAGGGATTAATGTTCATTCTTATGTGATTACACAAAAGCCATTAAACATAGTTATAGATTCTGATTCTTCAAAAATAAGTGGTGGCACAATTGAAAATCCTGATACTCTAATTAATGCTGGAAGATGTTTAATAGAAAAAGGAGTTACGGCAATAGCAATTGTGGCAAAATTTCCAGATGATTCAGATTCTTTAGAAACTAATATCTATCGAGAGGGGAAAGGGGTTGATCCTATTGCTGGAGTCGAAGCAGTTATAAGTCATTTAATAAGCAAATTTTTAAAAGTTCCCTGTGCTCACGCACCTGCTTTAAATCCAATTGAATTGAATGAAAATTTAGATCCTCGTGCAGCTGCAGAAGAAATAGGATACACATTTTTACCATCAGTACTGATTGGGTTAAGCAATGCACCTGACATTATTGAATTGCCTGCTAAAAATGAATCAATCTCACTACACCCTGATCAGATTGAATCTATTGTTGTTCCTAATGGTGCATTAGGTGGAGAAGCAGTACTAGCAGGGATTGAAAAAGGTTTAAATATTATCTCTGTAAAAAATCAAAATACATTAAAAGTGACAAATGAGTTTTATAATTATCCCAATCTT
>MWOU01000095.1 GCA_002025975.1 Prochlorococcus sp. HOT208_60m_813B04 | reverse complement strand
TGCAAATAATAAAAGATTATTTCAGATTCATTTTTCTCGCGTCGAGAATTTTCATTTGGTTGTTCAAATTTTTTTGATCTACCATGCCAACGAAATCCCTTAACTTGATTTCTTAAATCTTGTTCGAACTGTATCGCTAACCTTGCTTGTCCCTTACTCAATCGTTCGGAAACTTTTTGTAAGTAATGAGTTCTTGTTGATGATTGAGGTAATTTGCTCAACAATTTTACCAATGAAGAAATAACACTCTGGAAATTTTCGGACTTAGTTAAATCTTTATCTTTAAAGATCTGATCAATCTCCCAATCAATCCAAAAGAATGAATTATCAATTAGATTAAAATAATCTTTTGGACTATGACTATTCAAAAATTCATCAGGATCTTTAAAATCATTAAGTTGAAGTATCTTAAGATTAATTTGATCATGGAGAGATAAGCTTTCGACTTCTTTTATTACTCTTTTTGTAGC
>MWOU01000094.1 GCA_002025975.1 Prochlorococcus sp. HOT208_60m_813B04 | reverse complement strand
ATGTAAAAACTAAACCATTTAATGATGGATTCAATGCTGCCACTGGAGAATATGTAGATATGTCCTCTGCTGGTATAGTTGATCCTGCAAAAGTTACGCGTTCAGGATTACAAAATGCAGCTTCAATCGCAGGAATGGTTCTAACCACTGAATGCATAGTTGCAGATTTACCTGAGAAAAAAGATTCTGCTGCTCCAGCAGGCGCTCCTGGTATGGGCGGTGACTTCGATTATTAACTAAGTAAAAGTTTTTAATAAATTTTAAGAGGGATCATTCAAATGGTCCCTTTTTTTATTCAACTTTTATGAAATCCAACCAGCGCTAAGAATAATTGCGAGAGACAAAAATATCATTAAAAAAGTCCAAGTTATTTTATTTAGAGAGGCTTCTGCACTACTCGCGCTATTGAACATAGAGCTTCCACTGGCGGCTATTCCTCCCATTCCATCACCTTTGGGACTATGAAGTAAAACTAAGAGAATAAGAAGAACTCCAGAAAATACCCAAATCCAACTAATAATTTGAATCATTGCTTAAAAAACTTTTATTAA
>MWOU01000093.1 GCA_002025975.1 Prochlorococcus sp. HOT208_60m_813B04 | reverse complement strand
TGGTAATGGAAGTCATTGGTTTTCAGGAAATAACTCTAATTTGTTAGATGCGGATGTTTCTGAATTACAATTATTGGAAGTATTAGAAGGTCATATAAATCCAAAAAAAGTTATAAAAAAATTGAGAACCTTAAAAGAGAAGTTTGGAGATAAGGTTGCTAAAAGATTATCAAAAAAATAGTTTTATAATGGTTTTTTCTCAGGTTTACCAACTTTTCTTGGATAAATTTCAGGGCAGAAATTTTTTGGTTGAATAAGAATAATATTTCGGGTACCTTTATTTCTTGGTAACAATATCTTTTTTTTCTCTTTAAATTTTCCTTCTAAAATTTCTAAAGTTTTATCTAGATTTTTACTTTCTTTATCAGTCCATTTGCCACAATATAAAACCCCTAACCCTTCTTTTTTTAGCATTGGTAGTATATATT
>MWOU01000092.1 GCA_002025975.1 Prochlorococcus sp. HOT208_60m_813B04 | reverse complement strand
TTAATAGCTTTTCTACTTTAGAACAAAGTAAATATATAGCTAATAAAATAGTATTAGTAATTACAGCATCTAGTGGCCTAGGTCTATTACTTTTAATTTTTTGCAAAAACTGATCAAATTATTATAGTCCAGGGAGAATTACAACCCATTAGCAGGGTTAGAGAGATAAAAATTCCAATATCTGGCGTAGTTGAAAAGATATTTGTTCAAGATGGTGATTATGTGAATAAAACCCAAAGACTCTTGAAAATAGATGATAATTTAGCCATAGAGACAAATCAAAATACTATAAAAAAAATCAAATTAAAAAAAAATGAATTAAAGTTTAAGAATATCGAATTCAATGATGCGATTAATATTATCCTTAATGAAATTATAAATTTAAAAAAAGTAATTGATATTGAAGAAAATAGTTTGAAAAGATTTGATTTGCTCCTTAAGGAAGGAGCCATATCTAAGTATGATTTTGATGAACAAAAAATAAAAAT
>MWOU01000091.1 GCA_002025975.1 Prochlorococcus sp. HOT208_60m_813B04 | reverse complement strand
TCCTGCCCACTTTTCCTCTTATTTTCTGCCCTTTAGGAGCTCTCCAAATCTTACAGTTTGGATGAATTCCATTACCCTTATTATTTAAAAGTGGATGGAGGCCTTTAATACTACAAAAAATAAAATCAAGTGGAACTGGTCTCTTATCACTATTTATTAGTACTGTGGGCCCATGAACTTTTTCTATCCAATTTTGCAATTGACCTGCATTGGCTATTGTTGCTGATAAAGCTATTATTTGAGTTCTAGTAGGGCAATGGATTATAGTTTCTTCCCAAACTGTACCTCTTTGGGGGACATTCATATAATGGCATTCATCAAGAATTACAGATTCTAAATTTTCTAAGGGGTCATCAAATTCATCAAATTCGCCATAAAGCATGTTCCTAAAAATCTCAGTCGTCATGACTAAGATTGGTGCTTCTCTATTTATGCTTATATCTCCAGTTAAAAGACCAACTTTATTCTCACCATATTGATTAGTAAAATCTCTAAACTTTTGGTTTGATAGGGCCTTTAAAGGTGTTGTATAAAAAACTCTGCTGTCATGAGATAAGCCTCTATATATAGCAAATTCACCTATCAATGTTTTACCAGAACCTGTTGGTGCTGTTAAAACAACA
>MWOU01000090.1 GCA_002025975.1 Prochlorococcus sp. HOT208_60m_813B04 | reverse complement strand
GAAATAAATACCGATCAACAAAATGAAGTTGGATCACAGTTATATTCATCCACTTATGTAGTACCTATAAGTAAAAAATTAAATCTTACAAATTCATTCGCTTACAGCAGAAGTGACATGGTGGAATTCGAGGGCGATTTGAAAACTTTAAGATTTGATGCTTTACAATTTAATTTTCAATTTGATAGATCATTAATTGAAGGTGAAAGTAAAACCTTAAGTTCCTTTGTTAGCTTAAGCAATGGTTATAATGAAAGTTTTTTTTGGGCGGTTAGAACTCCTTTAGCCACTGGAATGAATACTCAAGGATGGGTTAATAGTGGCCATATTAAAGGAGGATTAAATTACACTAATTCAAATAAAAACAAATCATTAGCCATTAGTTTTTTTGGTCAGCAAGGTTTAGCATTTTTTAGCAAGGATGTCCAACTTCAAGATTTTGCCCTTAATGGAATTTACCCCGGCGAATCAAAAGCATTGGGATTAACTATGAATTTTAATTGGACAATTAAACCTCAATTTGGAATAAACACATCTACTTCAACTCAACTAGCTTTAAATCCTTTAACTAGTGGAATGAGTTTCTCAGTAGGAGGAGCATCTGGTCTCAAAGGATTGCCAAGCAGTGTAACTGGTGGGGATAGTGGTTGGCTGCAAACCATAGAAGCTGTGATTACGACAAATAAAAA
>MWOU01000089.1 GCA_002025975.1 Prochlorococcus sp. HOT208_60m_813B04 | reverse complement strand
TTGGAAATTTTAAATAATTATCAAAGAAAAAAACTTGATGAAACTAATGATGAAGAATTTTATTCTGACCCAAAATTTGTTTATCATCTAGATTCAAATTTCAGACAAAATTTGTCAAGTGTTTATAAAAATGAAATTACAGATAATTCAACTGTCCTCGATTTAATGTCCAGTTGGGATAGTTATTTACCTTTAGGAAAAAAATACAAAAAAGTTATTGGGCATGGATTAAACAAACAAGAACTTGAAAAAAACAAAATTTTTGATACTTTTTGGATACAAAATTTCAATTTAAATCAAGAAATTCCACTTGATGATGGTAGTGTTGACTATTGTTTAATGGTGGCTGCTTGGCAATATTTACAATATCCAGAAAATTTAACAAAAGAAATAGCACGGATTCTGAGTAATCAGGGCAAATTTATAATTGCTTTTTCAAATAGAGCATTTTGGCATAAAGCTCCTAATATTTGGACCACTTCATCTGAGGAAGAGAGAATTAAGTATGTAAGAGAAGTATTAATCACAAACGGATTTAATGAACCAAATATCATTAAAAAGTTTAATCAACCGACCCTAAATATCTTAAATTTTTTAAATAAAGATCCTTTTTATTGTTTGATTGAGATCGGAAG
>MWOU01000009.1 GCA_002025975.1 Prochlorococcus sp. HOT208_60m_813B04 | reverse complement strand
GTTCATGATTTGAGTTTCAAGTTCCAAACTTAAGAGTTCTATTTCCTGCTCAGAAAGGGATATCCCAAAAGAATATGATTCAATTAAAAGTTGATAATTCATAAAAGATTAATTCTATTAAGAAATCCATCGAGTTATTTTTGTACCTTTATAAATATGCCCTGAAGCTTCAACAATAGGTTTTGTTTCGGGATTCATAAAAATATCGTATAGAACATTTTCAGGTCCTTGAAAAATTACAGTTGCCCTTTGAGGATCATCTAATGATTTACCAATATAAAATGTTTTAACTCCCATTTCTTTAAACATCGACTGCTGTTCCTTAGCATTCATATGCGATTCATATTGTTCAAACGTATTACTAAGTTGAAAATCTAGAATAGTCGTTTCAATGGTCATGGTAGCAAGTACATGTTTCAAAATTTTAAGTCTTTTTTTAAAAAAAATTTAATTAGTATCCTATTTTAATTAAGTATTAAATTTTAACTTATATTTAATCTAAAACGTATCGGCAAAAACGATACCTAATAGAATCTATATAAAATAAATTTAGGTGTTAAATTTAAAGAAATTAGGACTCCAACAAGAATAGATAACAAATTTGATGTCAACCAAATCTGATTCATTAAAAGGAAAGCTTACAGAAAATTTTTCTGAATTTTCTCAACTATCTGATTATTCTTTTATGAATTCTCTTAAAGCAGATCCTCAATCAACAAAAGATGGAAATGATCATAAACCGCGTTCAGTATATTCAGGTCACTTCGTACCAGTTGTTCCAACTGCTATTCCAGAACCAGAATATATTTCCCATAGCAACAAACTTTTTAGAGAACTAAGGCTAAGCTCAGATCTTACAAAAGACAAAAATTTTTGTCGCTTTTTCTCAGGTGATATTTCTGTTGCTAATTATCCAATGAGTCCTGTTGGTTGGGCAACAGGTTATGCATTATCAATTTACGGGACTGAATATACCCAACAATGTCCCTTTGGCACTGGCAATGGTTATGGCGATGGCAGAGCAATTTCTGTTTTTGAAGGTTTATTCAATGGAAAAAGAATGGAAATGCAACTTAAAGGAGGAGGTCCAACTCCCTACTGTCGAGGAGCAGATGGTAGGGCTGTCTTAAGGTCCAGCGTTAGAGAATTTCTTGCACAGGAATTAATGGATGCCTTGGGGATACCTACCTCAAGATCCTTAACACTTTATGTCTCACGTTCAGAAATTGTTAGAAGACCGTGGTATTCCAAAGGGTCCAGGTATTTCGAACCTGACATCATGATTGAGAATCAAGCTGCAATAACTACAAGAGTCGCTCCATCTTTTTTGCGAATTGGACAGCTCGAACTTTTTGCAAGAAGAGTTCGGAATAATGCGCATGATGAGGCCCTCAATGAACTAAAGATGATTGTTCAACATCTTATAGATAGAAACTATAAAGATGAAATTGAATATGACATTTCATTTGAAAGTAAGTCTATAAAACTGGCTTCTTTATATAGATCGAGACTTATATCTCTTGTAGCTAACTGGATGCGAGTTGGTTATTGCCAGGGTAACTTCAATAGTGATAATTGTGCTGCTGGAGGTTATACCTTGGATTATGGCCCCTTTGGATTCTGTGAATTATTTGATCCAAGATTTCAACCATGGACAGGTGGAGGTGAACATTTCTCATTTTTTAATCAACCTTCTGCTGCGGCAATCAACTTTAAAACATTCTGTTCCTCTCTCAGACCGTTACTTTCAGAAAGCAAACAAGCTCAAGAAAAGTTAGATCAAATCGAAAATGACTTTTCCGAATTAATGAATAAGGAATTGATGAAAATGTGGGCAAACAAGCTTGGTTTAGAACATTACAACGAAACTCTAATAAATGAATTTTTTAATCTCATGGTCATTTCAAAAGCAGACTATACAATTTTGTTCCGTAAACTCTCTGATATGCCTGATAACATAGATCCTTTAAAAGACAGTTTTTATTTACCAATTAATGATGAGCTTAATAATAGGTGGGAAGTATGGCTTGAAAACTGGCAATCAGTCTTGAAGAAAGAGGGACATATTAAAGCAAAATCGGCCTCGATGAAATCTCTTAATCCAGTCTATACATGGCGGGAATGGATGGTCGTCCCTGCATATGAAGAAGCTGAAAAAGGAAATTACAAAAAAATAAAAGAGTTGCAGGAAGTTTTCAGTAACCCATTTATAGAACAACCCTCAGAAATAGATCAAAAATATAATCGACTAAAGCCAAGCCAGTATTTTAACTATGGAGGAATATCTCACTACAGCTGTTCTTCATAAAAGTTCAATCCTCATGCAGATTGAACAAATTACAGAAAAATATTATTTATTTATAGCCGTAGGCATTCCAACTACTGATACAACACCCACATGAAGTATAGCAGGCTTCTTCCCAACATTTTTCACATAGTGGCTCCCCCCATCGTTACTCTCTATAAAAGCGTCACCCGCTTTAAAGAAATTAATTTCTTCACCCCTCACATGCTTTAATCTTCCTCTAGTGACATGAATTAACATTGGGGAAGGATGAGTATGAATTGGAGTTTTCAAGCCAACTGGAATTTTTACTTTTAGGAGTCTTAATTCAGGCTTACCCTCGAGATAATTAAAATTTTTACCACTAAGTCCTTTTGAACTTTGAATAAGAGGTATAACTTCAATCTTTTCCTCAGCAAGAGATGGGTATGGTAAAGCTAAAGTCCCAATTAAAAGAGAGCAAAATGGAATAAATTTTTTTAATTTCATTAGATATTGGAGTTTCACTAATAATAGGTAGTTTGCAAAAATAATAAACTTATTTATTTTTTATATAACTTTTCTAATAGCTTAATTTCCTCTCTTAAATCCTTACCTCTATTATTTAATTTATTATTTTTAATAACTATTGGGATAATCCACCAGGCTTGAAGACCTAAAAAAATAAATACTAGAATCAATAATTCAAAAGTTCCAGGCTTCATTTGATAAATTAACCTTCTCTTTAAATACCAATATTCTAAAAGCTATTAAATTTTCATGTGATTTGCAATATTACTAGGCTGCTTCTAATTCAATATGAAGTTCAACACCTTTTGATATTATTGCTTCTTTAAAGTCAATCAGTTTGCCAATAATTTTTTGCTTCTCCTGTTCAGTTTTATAGACGTCCTCTAAAACCTCCTGTATCGCAAGTGTTACTTTTTGTAATTTGATTTCTAAATCTTCCCTGTAATTCATAAGCTCAACTAAATTATCTTTTTTATTAAAAAGCAAAATCATTTTTAGTAAATAAGTACATTCCCCTAAAAGGATTGACAACGAAACAAAAAGAATATAATTTTAGTACAAATGTATTAAAATTCAAATAACCTATTAAGGTGAAGGATGAAGTCTAATTACTCATTTGGTTGTAGCACTAGCATGCCAAACGGATGTCTACTAAATCCCGAAGGAAGCAGGATGATCTTTTTCGAAGAATGCAAAAATTCTCCTAAACCTAATTTAATAATTCATACGCATCTTTTCTACACAAATCACCTTGGAGAACCAGGAGGGTACAAATCCTCTGAAAAACACAACATAGATTCAGCCTGGGAAAAGTGGCACGAACTGCACCAAAAAGGATGGACAGAAGTATCTCATAATTACGGATAAGTTATCCCGCCAAGAAAAAGCCTTTATTTCTTTGAGCTGGAGAGTTGCATAATATATGAAATTCGGTGTCAAAAATAAATAATCAATATTTATTGACATTTGTATATGAGGAAACATTAAATTGTCTAAAATCTCATAGGATAAAAAAATAAAATTAATATGCAATATTATTTAAATGATAAAAAATTAAATAAGATTGAAAAGCAAAAGGCGGAAAAAGATGGTCTTAAAATTTTTGAAGAGTTAGATGATTATGCTCTTAAAGGGTGGGAAGAGATGGATGAAGTAGATTTGCAAATGCGCTTAAAGTGGTATGGCCTTTTTTGGAGACCAAAAACTCCTGGAAGATTTATGATGAGGCTTAGAGTTCCCAATGGAATTTTAAACTCTAATCAGTTGAGAGTAATCGCGTCAATAGTCGCTAGATATGGAGAAGACGGTTCTGCAGATATAACAACTAGACAAAATATTCAATTAAGGGGGGTTTTGATAAATGATCTACCAGATATTATTAAAAGACTTAGAGAAGTTGATATTACATCCGTTCAGTCTGGAATGGATAACCCAAGAAATGTTACTGGCAATCCACTAGCGGGTATTGATCCTGCAGAAATTATAGATACAAGAAAATATACTTCTGAATTAGAAAATTACTTAACAAATTCTGGTAATGGGAACCCCGAATTTTCGAATTTACCTAGGAAGTGGAATACTGCAGTTGCAGGAGCAAAAGATAATTTTCTTCTACATAATGATCTTATCTTTCATCCTGTTTTTAAAAATGGAATATTAGGCTTTGGTGTCTGGGTTGGAGGAATTTTATCAGCAACTTTGAATGCTTATGCTATACCTCTAGATGTCTGGGTGGAAGAAAAAGATATATGCAAAATAACTGGAATTATTTGTTCTCTTTGGCGAGATAATGGAGATAGATTTCTAAGAAATAAAGGAAGATTTAGATATTATTTGAACTCTATAGGTATCGAAAAATTTAGAGAACTTGTAGAAGAAAAATTTGGAACTTTATCGAACGATCCAGGCTCAATTTTCAACGAAAAACAAAGAAGTTTATTTGGGATTAACAAACAAAAACAGAATAATCTTTACTTTGCTGGATTACACATTCCGGTAGGAAGATTATGCGTAGAAGACATACAAGAAATTGCAAGATTAAGTGAAAAATATGGACAGAGTGAAGTAAGACTAACCGAAGATCAAAATCTAATTATTGTTGGCCTGAAATATAATATTTTAGAAGAATTTGGTAATGAAGAAATTATTAATAAATTCAAATTAAATCCATCCCATTTTTCAGCGAGTACTGTTTCATGTACAGGGAGTAGTTATTGTAGCTTTGCTCTTGCAAATACCAAAGATATAGCAAGGAATATTTCTGAAAAATTAGATCGAGAACTTGAATTATCAGAGGAGGTTAAAATCCATTGGACAGGATGTCCAAATAATTGTGGACAAGCTCATATGGGTGGTATTGGCATGACTGGTACAAAGGTAAAAAAAGAGGGAGGTGGAACTGAGGATGGATATAATGTCAGTATTGGAGGAAGACAAGATCACCTTCAAACTTTAGGTGAAACCGAATTTAAAAAAGTTAGTAAACATGAAATTTATAATTTAATCAAAGAAATTTTAATCAACAAGTTTAATGCAAAGTTAAAAACCTAAAATATATTAATGAGCAAAAGTGAATCTGCAATATTAGAAGTTTTAAATGGATTAGGTTCAAAAAAATTAGATCTTGATATTCTTTTTTCCTACTATTCATTGAAATTATCTTTTGAGATTCGTAAAGTTATTGCGGAAAAGATAGGTATGCAAGAAAGGAAAGGCTATTTTTTACTTGAAAAGATGATAAAAAAATTTGGCCTTAAAGTTGAATTTATTGAGGCCCTTAAATTAACAAATGAAAAAAATGCAAAAGATCTTTTACTAAAAAATCTTTATCAAAATAATAAGTTAAATATTCATATAATTAATGCTTTAGAGCCTTGGGGAGGAGAAATTGAACTTAAATTAATCAGAGAAATATTCGATATTTGCGAAATAGATTTTTGGATTGCGGGTCTTAATATTCTTCATTTCAAAGCTCATCAATTAACTGATGAAATATTATTATCTTTTATTGATCAAATAAAAATTTACGATGATTTCAAAATAAACTACAAAATAATCTCTATTTTAAAAAGAAGAGAAAGCGAAATAGTTTGTAAATTGCTCTATAAATATTCTTTAAATAAAGAATTAGAAATCGCTAAATATGCAATTTTTTCATTAGGGAGCATTTGGAATGATAATAGTTTTGAACAATTATCAAAATTAGAAAATGAGATAAAAGATCCTTCTCTACTTAAATGTATAAAAAATCAAAAATTGATCTCAAATCAATTTCTAATAAATAAATAAAATATAGAATTATTTTTTTAACTTATCAATGAGATTTATTAAATTACAAGGTTTTGTATTTTGATTAAGTTGATAAGAAATTATATCTTGCCAACCTGTCATAACAGCATTTTTTGATCCAGGCAAAACGAATAAAAACTTACCATTTGCAGACCCCGCAATACACCTACTTTGTAAAGTACTAGTTCCTATCTTTTTGAATGATAAAAATCTAAAAGTCTCCCCAAAACCATCAATCTCTTTATCTAATAAAGGTCTAATAGCTTCAGGAGTAACGTCCCTAGCTGTAATTCCTGTACCACCTGTAGTAATAATCACATCAATATTTGGATCTGAGATCCAATCGCTTGTATATTTTCTAATTAAATAAATATCATCTTTGCAAATTATCTTATCAACGATATTGTGTCCTGATCTCTCAGCCTCGTGAAGGAGATAATTTCCACTCTCATCATTTTTTGTGTTACGAGTATCAGAAACAGTAAGCAAAGCTATAGAAACCACTTAAAATTAAACCATTAGTTACTAGATCACTATAGATGGAAACTGAAAAATCTAACAAAATTAAGGTGGTTTTATTATCTAGTATCGCTGAAGATTTAGGATGGAATGAAAAATTTCTTACAATTGAAGGGTCTCAAATGCAGGTTTTTTCTGTATGGAATTTAATTAATTCTAATTTACCGCAAGATAATATTATCGTTTCTATTAATCAAGAAATTACAGATATGGATGCGATGATTAATCCTGATGATGAGGTGGCATTTATGCCAATGTTTACCGGTGGATAATCTAAGAATAAAATTTAAAATCCTAGAAGAGACTTTTAATCCTTATAAAGAATTCGAACTTTGGGAAAAGGTAAATAAAAATTCAGCAAATTCATTTTTTATTGGTAGAGTAAGGCCCTTTGATCAATTTGGAAATGATTTAAAGAAACTAGAAATTGTTCATTATAAAGGAATGACCGAAAATTATATTAAAAAATACTTAATGAAAATTTCTGAAAAACAGGATGATTTATGTATTTTTCTCTTGCACAGGATAGGTTTCATTTACCCTAACGAGCCTATTATTTTAATAGCAGTAAGTGCTAATCATAGAGGCATAGCAAATAAATATCTCCAAGAAATACTTGAATTTACAAAATACAAAGTTCCTTTTTGGAAAAAAGAATGGACTTTCAAAGGATCCTCATGGGTAAAAAAGAATACTGACTTAGGCTTTGAATTATAAAAAATTATTTTTTAAAAGTTGTGCCCATAATAAATTTCCTTTTTGACAAAAATCAATTTCAGAGGGTATTTCTATTAATAAATCTGAATTAGATATTGAACTAATCTTTGATGAGGATTGTTCTTCAGAAATATCTGCAATTAATTCACCTTCTTCATTAACGATAAGTTTTCCTCTAAGCAATTCAGGTCTCCCTTTTCTTCTTTTCAAATCAGAATTCAGCTTAACCTTAATCCTAAGAGGGAATTCAATATTAGTAATTCCTTCAAGTTTCTGAAGTGCGGGCCAAACAAGTTGGATAAAAGTAATAGCTGCTGAAACGGGATTCCCAGGTAATCCAAAATAAGGAATTTTTTTGTTTATCAATCCAAAAGCAAAGGGTTTTCCTGGCTTTAAAAATAGTTTCCAAAATTTAATCTCTCCTATCTCGTTAATAATATCTTTTAAAAAATCTTTTTTACCCACTGATATCCCACCAACTGAAATAACCACATCATTAAATTCAGAAATATTTATAAGAGAATTTTTAATATTTTGATAATTATCTTTTTCTATATATATTTCATTAATTTCAAATCCAAGATTTTTTGCAATTGATTTTATCAAAATACTATTACTTTCCCATATTTCTCCTTTCTTTCTTGCAGTTCCTGATTTGATAAGTTCATCTCCAGTAATTAGTAAACCTAATTTAGAAATTTTACTAACTTTTATAGTTTTTATCCCACAACTTGCTAATTTACTTAAAATCCCAGGTGTAATCTTTACCCCCTTCTTGATTAATATTTCACCTTTAAATACTTGATCATTTTTTTCTCTAATCCAAGAGTTATTAGATGATGTTTCTTTTTTAAGAATATACTCATTTCCGTTTAAAAATTCTAAAGAAACTTGTTCTTGAGGTATCACAGAAAAACAATTATCTGGCACAAGTGAACCTGTGCTAATAGTTACAGCTTCACCTTTTTTAAGAAGATCATTAAATGGCTTTCCGGGAAAAGACTCTCCGACAATTTTCCATTTATTCCCTTTAGTTGATTCTCCCAACGCATATCCATCCATAACTGATGCTCTATAACCTGGAATATCTTCCTCAGATAAGATTTCCTCCATAGAAACTTTTCCAAGTGCTTCTTCTAAATTGATCTCTTCCTTATGTAAAATTTCATTATTCACTATTAAAGTATCCATCTCTTCCAAGATTTTTTTAATAGCAACGTTTAAATAAAGACCCTGATTATTGATATCAATTCCCATTATTGTGAGTAATTAACTTCTTTTTAATATTCCATTTTTACCACCTTTTTTTTCTAAAAGGCGAATATTATCAATAGTCATAAAAGGATCTAAAGCTTTGAGCATGTCATATAGAGTAAGAAGACCAATTGAAACTGATGTAAGAGCCTCCATCTCAACACCTGTTTTAGAATGAGATTTGCAAAAAGCAATAATTTTAATTGCTTTCATTGATTCACAAATTTCAAAATCAATTGTGATTTTATTCAATGATAAATTATGACAGAGAGGAATAAGTTCTGAGGTTTTTTTTGCACCATTTATTGCAGAAAATCTAGCCGCTGCAAAAATATCACCTTTTTTAATTTTTTCATTTTTTATTTTTTCTAATATTTCTTTATTTAAATTAATATATCCTTCTGCTAAAGCCTCTCTTTTAGTTTCTACTTTATCTGAAATATCAACTATGTTCATTTCTCCCCTTTCATTAATATGAGTTAAAGATTTATCCATTTCCATTTAGCAATTTATTCAATAATACAAAAAATAAAATTTTTAATAAAGCTAATATCAATTTTTTATACTTAGCATTAATTTATTAATAAAATATCAATTTAATTTTGGTTAACAGTCAATCAAATCATTATTTTAATTTCGAGGATGATTTTATTAAAGACTTAAGATGCATTCCTTTATGTGTAAGAAGGAAACTTGATTTAATTGGAATAAAATTAAAACTTACTCATTGGCAAGATTTTAATTTAATTGAAAAAAATAAGATAGTTGATTGGCCAGATTCAATAAACGATCTCATTGATTTAAAATTTTTTTTAAAAGAAATTACATCTAATTCAAAATATGGAGAAGCAAAAGAAATAGAAATTTCAATTAATCAACCTTGGCAAAATAAAAATAAAGTTCCTGACCAAGTTTTAAAATCGGCACTAGCAAGGGGAATTAATATTTCAGTTGAAAAATGGAGAAATTTAAACGAATTAGATAGATTTGCTTTTTGCAAATTAGTTAGACCAAGTCATGAACACAACAATTTGGATAGAGCATTTGATGAGATTCTGAAATAAGATTATTGCCTAGTTTGGAACAATTATTACTGAGCATGCTTTTAATTCAGGTTGTTTTGATATCGGGCATGACTTTTCATGCATCAAAGAGTTTACTTCACACATATTTTTTTGATTAAAACCCCAATGCATTGGTAAAAAAACTGTACCTGCTTTAATTTTGTCAGTAATCTGAACTTTTGCTTTAACTTCCCCTCTTTTAGATTTAATTTTTACTATTTCATCATTTTTGATTTTTAAAGATAAAGCATCTTTAGAATTAATTTCCAATAACGGTTCTGGATTCTTTTTTGCAAGTTTTTGAACTTTAGAAGTTCTTGTCATTGTATGCCATTGACTTAGATATCTTCCAATTGTCAAAATTAGTGGGAACTCATCTGAAGGGGGTTCAGCCAACCCAATAGGATCATCAATACAAAAATTTGCTTTGCCAGTCTCAGTTGGGAAATAACCATCTTCATATAATCTTTTTGAAGATGTACTAGGTACGCTGCCTTTAGGATAAGGCCATTGTTGAGGACCATGATTTTTTAATAATTGATATGATAATCCGCTCATATCGCATAATCTTTTTGTAGTAGTTTTTAAAAATTCATCATAAACTTCCGATGAAGATTCATATTCAAATTGTTTGAAATAGCCTATCTTCTGTCCTAATTCAGCAAATATTTGCCAATCTGGTTTTGAATTTTTATTCGATTCTCTGAAAGATGGGCAAAGGGTTACTCTTCTTTCTGAATTTGTCATAACACCATCTTTTTCACTCCATTGAGCTGCGGGCAATACTAGATGAGCATATTTAATTGATTCACTTTGTTCATAAGATTCGTTGAGGATAATTAAAGGACATTTTAAAAGTGCTTTTTTTACAAAGTTTAAATTAGGCATGCTAACCAAAGGGTTCGTAGCTGCAATCCACCAAATTTTCACAGATCCTTTTTTTATAGCTTCTATTTGTTCAAATGCAGATAGACCCTGTTTTGCGGATATCTTTCCCTCAGGGAACCCCCATATTTTTTCAATTTCGTTCCTATCTATTTTATTTTTTACAAACCTATATCCTGGAAGAAGGTGCGATAGTCCTCCTGCTTCTCTCCCACCCATAGCGTTTGGTTGGCCAGTTAAGGAAAAAGGACCAGAACCTTCTTTGCCTATTTGGCCGGTCATTAAATGAAGATTTATTAGCCCATTTACTGCTGCTGTACCCTCTTGCCTTTGATTCAAACCCATCGACCAAAGACTTAGAACATTTTTGCTTTCTCCCCATAATTTTGCAATATCAATGATTGTTTTCTCGGATATATTGCAAATTTCACTTATTTTTTTTAAATCCCATTTTTGTATATGTTTTACAAAATCAAAATAACTTTCGGTCGACTTATCAATGAAATTTTGATCAGTTAATTGATTCTTATAAAGATAATTCGCAATCCCAATAAATAAAAATAGATCTGTTCCAGAAGAAATTTGTAAATAAAAATCTGCTATGGATGAAGTTTCAGTTTCTCTTGGATCAATTACTATTACTTTTAAATTATCATTTACATTTCTTTTACGTTTTTTAATTCGATCAAAAAGAACGGGATGACATTCTGCAGTATTTGTCCCTATTAATAAAATTAAAGAGCAATAATCAATATCTTCATAACAACAAGGTGGGCCATCAGAGCCAAAACTTCTGTTATAACCAGCTACTGCTGAGCTCATACATAGTCTTGAATTAGCGTCAAAATTATTTGTGCCTATTGCTCCCTTGAGAAGCTTTTGGGCTACGTAATAATCTTCAGTATGAAATTGACCTGAGCCATACATAGCTATTGAATCAGGTCCATAATTTTTTATAGAACTCAAAATATTATCTTTCAGAATTTCGTATGATTCGTCCCAGGAAATTTGTTTAAATTCTTCATTTAAATTTTCCCTATAAAGTGGTTCTTTTAATCTCCCGTCTTTTAAAGTCTCACATACTGTTGCTCCTTTTACGCACAATTTACCTTGAGTTGAAGGACTATCCCTATCTCCACTTACTAACCATTTATCATCAGAAACCGAACTTTTAGGCTTCATTTTTAAACCGCAGCCAACACCGCAATATGGGCATTGACTTTTAGTAAAATTCATAAAATTTCTTTTATAAATATCTAAATAGTTATTGGTTAAATATAACTTTCAGCTTTTTCGCCTTCATAAGCATCCGCGAATGATCCTTGAGGTTCCTTTAAAAAGAAATAACAGAAGAATCCAACTATTAATCCTGCTATACCTAAAACTTGGAAGAAGGCACTATTTGAAGCAGCAATTATTTCTGGAGAAGGATCTTTACCTCCACCCATCCATAAAGGTAAAAGGCTATAAATATTTAAATAAGTTACCGCACCAACATTTCCATAAGCCCCAACCAATCCAGCTATTTGTCCTGTTACTCTTTTTTTAACTAAGGGTACTAAAGCAAAAGTTGAACCTTCTCCAGATTGTACAAAAAATGAACAAAGCATCGTTAAAAATACAGCCATAAGAATTCCTGCTGATCCTGTAAAAGTTCCAGGTTTTATTAAAGACATCAATAGATATCCAAACCCTAATCCCATAGTTAGGAATCCCATCGTATTTTTTCTATTGCCTGTTCTGTCAGATATCAATCCTCCGGCAGGTCTAGCTATTAAATTCACAAATGCATAACATGATGCAAGAATTCCGGCTACAGCTTTAGGTAAATCAAATGTAAATTCAAAGAAACTAGGAAGCATTGAAACTACTGCCAATTCTGATCCAAAATTTACGATGTAAGTTAATTCCAAGATCGCTACTTGTTTGAATTCATATCTATCTTCTTTAGGGTAAATTTTAGTTCCATTTAATAATTCAATATTCGTTCTTATAATTCCCCAAGTTTGGAAAATAAACCAAGCTAAAACTGCGATTAAGGCTATTGGATAAGTAGATGAAGTAAGGAAACCTACTTTTTGAAGTCTCCAACATAGGACTGAAAGAATTGCTGCGAATGGGACATTCATTCCTATTAAACCCCAGAAATCTCTTATACTCGTTACTTCTAAACCAGCTGTTTTTGCAGGCCTTTGATAAGGTTTTCCTGGAGGTGTATCAGTCACACTAAAGAAATAAATAATTCCATAAACGAAAGAAATAATTCCTGTAAGAGCAATAGCTCCCCTCCAATTAAGTACAGCTCCAGTAGGTAACTCAAACCCTCCTGAAAAAGACAAGAAGCCAGCTACAGCAACAAGAGAAAGAGCAGAAAAAGCAGATCCAAAATTTCCCCATCCTCCATATATTCCCTCAGCCAAACCAATTTCTTTCGGAGGGAACCACTCAGAGACCATTCTTATTCCGATAACAAAACCTGCTCCTACTATTGATAAAAGCAATCTCGCAATAACAAGTTGATTGAAGTCTTGAGCACTAGCAAATAATAAACATGGCACGACAGAAAATATCAAAATTGTTGAGTAAGTTTTTCTTGGGCCAAATTTATCCAATAACATTCCAATCAAAACTCTTGCAGGGATAGTCAAAGCGACATTACATATTGCTACTGTTCTAATTTGAGCAACAGATAAACCTAAATCGGCTTTAACAGTAGTTGCAAGAGGTGCGAGGTTAAACCAAACAACAAAAGTAAGGAAAAAAGCAAACCAGGTAAGGTGAAGAGTTCTATATCTGCCATTTAAAGACCAAACGTCACTTAACATGAAAATTTTCGAGATTGATTTTTAAGCAATTTATATTTCGATCAATGCATTCATTTGTATTATTTAATACGAAATCTAGTTTTTAAGAAATGCAACTTTTTTAAAAGGCTAGAATTAATAGTCAGCACTAATAAAATCAAAATTGGGGGAAATTAGTAATCTGATTATTGGTATTATCCGATACATAAAGTACTCGTGGAAAAATATTGCCTAAGTTATGGAAATAAAACTTAAAAAATTTAAAGCATTCATTTTGGCTGGTGGCAAGAGTTCAAGGATGGGATCTGATAAAGCACTAATTAAACATCCTGAAGGAGGAAATTGGCTGACTCACAAAATAAAAATATTAAATAACCTTAATTTAGAGACTTTTGTAATAACAAATTATACTTCTCATTTAAAGGAAGTTGATAAAAGCAATAATGTTGAGTTTATTTCAGATGCTCAACCCTTTGATGGACCATTAACTTGTATAGAACAAATTTTTTCATCTTTTAAAAAAACTACAAAAAATATCCTAATTGTCCCAGTCGATATGCCAAATTTGAATACAAAATTAATTTATTCACTTTTTAAATCATGGGAAGAAAATCAAAATTTTGCGTTAATATCCCATGATGGAATTTTTGTACAACCATTATTCGGAATTTATCCCGTCAATGAAGAAAATCATTTTAAATTAAAAAAAAAGTTATCCTCTGGGAAGAAAAATTTTCTCGGATGGGTTGATCAAATTCCCCATAAATATTTCTATGCAAAAAATGGAGATTTAATTAATATAAATTCCAAGAGAGAATTCTTAAATATGAATAATGGGATTTAAGCAATTGGAGGATAATAGAAAAAGAAAGTTAAAAGTTTTAAGGTTATCTCTTAAACAAAATTGCAATTTTTCGTGTATTTACTGTAAGCCTGAGAACTATAGTTTGGATGTTTTAAAAATTGAACAATTTAAAAAGTTAATTTTAGTCAGTTGTCGATTAGGGGTAAATTCTTTAAGAATCACTGGAGGAGAGCCTTTATTGAGTTCTCAATTAGATGAACTTCTTTATGAAATTAAATCGCAAAGATTAGAAGAATCTAATCCTGTAGCTAATTTACAGGATATTTCTCTAACCACAAATGGATATTTGCTCTCTAAGAAAAAAGCTAATGAGCTTTTTAAAAATGGTTTAGACCGCATAACAGTAAGTTTAGATGCGATTGATCCTGATATTTTTTCAAACATGATTGGAGAGGAAAATAAAATTATTGGCAAAGAAAAATTATTTACTGTCCTTGAAGGAATAGATCATGCAATTAATGCTGGATTTAATCCAAAGGCGGGGAAATTAAAAATAAATGCAGTTATAAAAAAAGAGATTAATGATAATCAAATTTTTGAATTAGTTGATTTTGCAAAAAAAAGGTCTATAGAAATTCGTTTCATTGAGTATATGGACGTAGGGATATCTAATAATTGGCAGCCATCAGATGTTTTTTTCTCTGAAAGAATTATTAGGCTATTAAAGAAGAAATATCGATTAAAAGACTACGGAAGAAAGGAGGGACAAACTGCTAATAGATGGTACATGAGTGATTCAAATAGTTTTGTAAGTACAATCTCTTCAATAAGTAATCCATTTTGTTCAGACTGTAATAGATTAAGGATAACTAGCGATGGTTATGCTTATACATGTCTTTTTTCTAATGAAGGTATAAATCTAAACCCGTGGTTGTCTCTACCAATTAATCTCCATGAATTGGAAAATAAAATCAAGAGCATTTGGGAAGCTAGAGAAGATAACTATAGTGAAGATCGATTTAAAGTATTAGAGAAAACAACTGACAAAAATCAAAAAATTCATCCATCAATGTCATATCTTGGGGGATAAAAAATTATTTAGTATAAATAACAACATCATATATTCTTAATTCGAGGGAAGTTAATTTCAAATTTAAATTCTTGGATGCGTTTAGCTATCTTACTTGGTTTTATTTTTGGGGTAACTCACGGAACTGTTGTTTACGAAAGTTATTCTGCAAACAATTATGAAAATAATCAATTATTTTTTACTCAAAAAAATTCAAATATATTTTCTTCACTTTAAAATTTAATTTCTTATTTTTTCATAAGTTTTTGTATTGCCATTAACACCTTGTGAATTAAATTATACTTATAGTTAAAGTGTAGCGTAGACTACATAAACGTTCATCTCGTTTTACGAGCCGCATTAAGATTGAAGCCAAGGAACGGGGACTTCAGTCAAAAATGAAATTTAGTCACATAACTATTATGTCTAATAACGTATCTACCTCAGTAAGTAGTAACAATATTACTGCTGTATTTGCAGGTTTTCTTGGAGCATTTATTGTTGGTTCTCTTGGAGTCCAACTTGTAAGAACCCAAAAACCTTCTTTTCAATCTCAACCATTAAAAGTTCAACCAGTTATCGCTCATCAATCAACTTTATGGGCAGCTTTAGGAGAACAAGATGCTCCTATTGTTAAAAATAAAGTTTCTAATGCAAAAACTATAGGAGTTGTCCCTGTTATAGGTTCTGAAGCAACTCTTTGGGCTCCTCTAGGTTTAGGTAATTAGTAAATTAGGTCTTTTAATAAACCGAAGGGGGTTTTTAACCCCCTTTTTTTTATTAATTGCATTAAAAAAATGATTGAAAATTTTCAATCCAATTCATGGATAACTATATATTAAATCAGGGTTTGAAAACAATGTAATCGTAGATACCAAAACCTTTTTTATTAATTGATTATAAATTAAAAACACGAGTTAACCCGTTCCAATTTGTTGACTCTGAGGTTTTAACCGTTGACTCCTTATCTACTTCTAGTTTTGACTAGCTAGTTTCAAGATTCAAAAACGGTATTTTATATCTTAAATTATGGAAAAAAAAATCGCAAAGAAATACGCCGATCTTATATTTCAGGCTAATAACTCAACTGGCAGAAAAGAAGCTTTGTCATTGATTAAACAAGCAACAAAATTAAAAACGAAACTTGATCAATACGAAATGATGTAGTCTCTTAAGATCTACAGGATATTCAAGATGAGGTAGAAACTAGTTCCTTTTTTTTATCCTGCTATAAAAAATACTAAGAGATTATTTAACTTCTCTGCTTTAATAAAATATCGTGGAATTAACTGAGCTAATTAAGGATTACGTTGCTACAGAATTATTATCAAGTATTGAAATTGATTTTCTTGAAGGAGAATTATGGGAAACCACTCAACATATTGCAGAAATAAATACATTTATCAAAGCTCCAAAAAATATATGCAAGAAATTGGGACTAGATGAAAAATCTTGTTGGCAATTATGTTGTGCAGCCGTTCTTGACTCCTCAAGACCATTAAAGAATGGACAAAATAGAGTAGATGATCTTAAAAAATTAATTAATCGATATGAAATTAGCTACATATAAAAGAAAGACTCAATGATACGTTTACTTATTGCATCAATTCTTTTTGTTATTCCAATAAGAGGTTTTGCTGATGAAAAGCAAAGAGAAATTGAGAATGAAGCTATAAATCTTGTTATTAAAAAATATGGAAAAGGCTTAGAAAATAGATTAAAAGGAACGGGAGTAACTCCAAGTTATCGAAGTTGGTATGAAAATGATTGTTTTGTAAGTATTGCAGCAGGTTTATACCAAGAAGATACTTGGTCGGCAATGAAGTGGTTTAGCGTTAATGTCTGTTCTGAATCAGCTGAAATAATGGAAAGTGAATGAAGGGAATAAGACGTTTATTAGTTTTGCAGCATTTAGAAGTAGAGGGGCCAGGTCTTTTTGAACAATTTGCTAAAGAAAGAGATTTGAAAGTCGAAATTATTCGTTTAGATAATAAAAATACTCTTCCGCAAACAACAAAAGGTGACTTAATTTTAATTATGGGTGGACCAATGGGAGTTAAAGATATTGGAAGTGACAGATATCCCTGGCTCAAGTTGGAAAGAGATTTTATAAAAAAAGAATTAGACAATGAAAGACCTATAATCGGGGTTTGCTTAGGTGCTCAGCTGCTTGCGAATGCTGCTGGAGGAGATGTAGAAATTCTTAAATATGGATCGCCTCCAAAAGCATTACCAGAAATTGGATGGTCTCAAATTTTTATTGATAAATCAAATAAAGACTTTGCAGCACTGTTTGAAGACCCTTTTCATGTACTGCATTGGCATGGAGATAGGATTTTATTACCTAATAAAGCAGTACTCATTGCTAGTAGTGCACGGTGTAAGGAACAGTTTTTTAGGATTGGTGATTTTGCATACGGATTGCAATTCCATATAGAGACAACAAGAGGAATGATAAATAACTGGATTAAAGAAGACAAAGAGTTTATCCTTAAAGGATTAGGCTTAAATGGTCAGGAAATTTTAAAAGAAGAGAATATAAAATATATTGATAAAACTTTTTTAAAAAGAAAGCTTCTAATAAGTAAATTATTTGAATTATTAGATAATTAAAAAGGAAATAATAGTCCAGTAAAAAAGGGCTTGATAAAGCCCTGAATAAATTTAAAAAGGATTTTTACTAGAAAATACCTGGAAGAATTTGACCAGTAAAATAGTAGGCTCCTACAAGAGCAAACATTCCAAGCATTGCTGCTTTACCATTAAGCTTTTCAGCTTTTTCGGTCATGATTTTTTTTGCAAACTCCATAATAAAGTGAAAATAGATTATATCTAAAAACTAATTATTCAAATTCCATAATGAAGTAGTGTTTCATACCTAAATCACTTTTTTTCTAAGAATTTTATTTTTTAACTTATTTTTCATTAATAATATAAGAAATTTAAGAACCTAAAAGAGCTTTGCACTCCAGCATTTCTTTAGTAGCCGCTGATTTATTTGATCTCAATGAAATAATATCTGCTAAAAAGTTTGCATCATCTTTTACTCCACAAAAACGTCCTGAGCCCCATGTATAAAGCCAAGGCAACCCAAGAAAATACAACCCAGAAGATTGTGTTACACCTCTTTCGTGAACTGGGATACCAGCTCCGTCAAAAACTGAGACATCTACCCAACTAAAATCACTTTTATAGCCTGTACACCAAATCACTACTGCTAAGGTTTTGCATTCAAGTTGAGTACCTTTGAAATCTTCAGTTGGTTCCCAACATGGAACATATATTTCTTCTTTTGGAGCTTCTATATTATTTTTTGAAATCCACTCATCAATACTATTTCTTATTCTGCAATAAACAGAATCTGCTCCATCAAGATTTTTTGAAAGATCATTTGAGAATTGAATATTATCAATAGTTAAATCTTTAAGTCGCCCATGGAGACTCATCCCTTCTTTTGCTCTCTTTCTAAGATCTATTTCTCTTCCATTATCTCTTCCAGTTAAATAATGATTAGTTTTATTCCTTACACTTTTAGGATCATCGTGTTCACCAATAGGCATTGAATAATAACCCATTCTGTCCAGCCAATCTACAACATCTCTTCCCCTATACCTTCTGGGAGATCTTGGAGCACTCCCAACACTTAGATGAACTTTTCTTTTTTCAAAAAAAAGATCTTCAGCTATTTGACAACCTGATTGACCACTACCAACAACTAGGACAGGTCCTTCCGGTAATGAATTTGCATTTTTATATTCTCTGGCATCAATTTGCAGGATATTAGTTGGTAATCTCTCAGAAAGAGGATGTCGGTTCGGAACATGATAAGCTCCAGTTGCTATAACAACTTGATCAGCTTCAAAATTTCCACGGTTAGTTGAAATAAAAAACTTTTCATTTTTTTTAATTAAGTGTTTTACTTCAATACCTTCAAGAATATCAGCCTTTACAAATTCAGAATATTTTTTTAAATACTTAACTATATTTTCTTTATCCATAAACCCATTAGGATCTTTACCAGAATATTGATAATCAGGAAGTGTACATTGCCAATTTGGGGTCACAAGGCAGAAAGAATCCCAACGTTGTTCTTTCCAAGAAAACCCAACATAATTTTTTTCTAAGATAAGTGGTTTTATTCCTTTTTTTTGTAGTGAATGAGCAATAGACAACCCTGCTTGTCCAGCACCAATGATAATGACAGAACATTTAGCAGAAATTTGATTTAAAAATTCTTCAGCCATCTTTTTTTTTATTAATTTAATTCTGTCATGTTTCTGAGATTTAATTTGTTATCAAACTCACTAAAAATTTTTTTATCTGAAATCTTAAGTTAACTTATTTGGTGATATTGGTTACATTCTTTTTGAAAATCAAGTCAGAAAATAATCTAAGTTTTTAAAAATTTCATGCCATCCGTAACTCGTCCCGCGAATCAGCCTGGAGAATTCTTAGTTGATTATGAAGAAAAAGTATTCCCAGATGTTAAAGCGGAACCAGGTGAGAAAGCCTTACTAACTTTTCATACTGTCGCTTTTGAGGGATCTATTGGTCTTGTTAATCTTTTGCAAGCTAGTCGTCTTATAAACAAAGGTTTTGAAACTTCAAT
>MWOU01000088.1 GCA_002025975.1 Prochlorococcus sp. HOT208_60m_813B04 | reverse complement strand
CATCCCCCAAAAACTACAGTTCAATTAAGAAAGAATATGATGGATTAGATTTATTTAAATAATTCTTTTGATCACCAATATTTCTTATATCGTCGTATGAAATCTCAAAATAGTAAAGAACAAAAATCAGACTTTTCTTATAAAGAAACTCTAAATTTATTGAAAACTGACTTCTCAATGCGCGCTAACTCAGTTGTAAGAGAACCTGAGATACAGAATTTTTGGGCTAACAATGATATTGATTTCCAATTAGGTTCAAAAAATTCAGGGGAAATATTTACATTACATGATGGCCCTCCTTATGCAAATGGAGCTCTTCATATGGGTCATGCCCTTAATAAAGTTTTAAAAGACATAATAAATAAGTACAAAACCTTAAGAGGATTTAGGGTTCATTTCGTACCTGGTTGGGACTGTCATGGATTACCTATTGAATTAAAAGTTCTTCAGAATTTAAAATCTGATGAAAGAAAGAATCTTGACACCCTAAATTTAAGAAAAAAAGCTACAGATTATGCCCATATCCAAATTAATAATCAGAAGGAGGGTTTCAAAAGGTGGGGCATATGGGGAGATTGGAATAACCCTTACTTAACTCTTAAGAAAAGTTATGAATCTGCTCAGATTGGAGTATTTGGGAAAATGAAAAAGTAAAAGCTGGA
>MWOU01000087.1 GCA_002025975.1 Prochlorococcus sp. HOT208_60m_813B04 | reverse complement strand
TAAAAAGAGATTCTGATTTATCAATTCCTAGTTTGTATAAAATATTTAAAGGAAGTGATTGGCAAGAAAGAGAAACTTTTGATATGTACGGAATAAATTTTATTGATCATCCCAATCCCAAAAGACTATTAATGCCTGAAGATTGGAGAGGATGGCCATTACGAAAAGACTATATTCAGCCAGATTTCTATGAACTTCAAGATGCTTATTAGTTTAATTTTTTTAATTTGCGGTAAATAAACATAACTGCTCTTGCTAGTCTCCTTGAATCATGTCTAAGAGTTGGAGTTATTTTTTTTGAATATAATGGTGCTTGCAAAACATAATAACCCTCCGATAATAATTTTTCTTTATTACATCTGACAGGCTCTGCCCCTCTACTTTCGTAATAGTCTACTAAAGGAGACTTCTCAAATTGAATCTGAGATAAGATTGAGTTAAAAATTCTATCATTAACTCCAAAATTTGATAATTGTTTTTCTATTGCCTTGATATGTTGATAGACATCAAGTCCATCTGTTTCTCCAGGCTGAGTCATCAAATTACTTATATAAATTTTAGGAGCATTACTTTGTAATAAGGCATCCACTATCTCTGGTACTAAAAGATTAGGCAATAAAGAAGTATATAAACTACCTGGGCCAAGGACAATTAAATCAGCTTCTTTTATAGATTCAAGAGCACTTGGAAGAGCTGAAGGATTTTCTGGTAGATAACCAATCCTCGAAATTAAT
>MWOU01000086.1 GCA_002025975.1 Prochlorococcus sp. HOT208_60m_813B04 | reverse complement strand
TCTTTTTCTGAATTATCGTTAAAACCCAAATATACTTTTAAAACCGAGGGAGAGAAGGGAGGCATAATATTCCCAGGAGGAAGATATAAGGCTCTTAAAAACAAAAAATTAAAGGTTGATTCTTGTGGCTGTGGCGATTCTTTTGCTGCTGGGATTCTTTATGGAATGGCATCTAAATGGGATATAGATAAAAGTTTAAAACTTGCTAAAGTAATGGGAAGAGACGCCAGTGAATTTTTCGGCCCATATGCAAATAGCGATGAAAAATAATTGAATTAAGACTTATATGAGCAAACTTGATAATAAAAATTTACTTGTAGAAAACATTATTGTTTTCTTTTTATTTACTGTTTTTTTAGTTTTTAAATCTTTAAAAACTTTATCTAAAATTTTTACCTATGGAATAATAAAAAAAGAAATACTAACTACTAAAAGTAACTTGGGCGTAGATATAAAAATAAAAATTAAGTAATGAATATATTTTTAGTTTTTCTAATTTTAGGAGTTATTTTTTTGGGCTATAAAAAAATTAATTCTAA
>MWOU01000085.1 GCA_002025975.1 Prochlorococcus sp. HOT208_60m_813B04 | reverse complement strand
TTTTTAAAACAAAAATGGATTTTAAAAATAAGTCCTAAGGAAGCCGCTATAAATATAGATAGAGATTTTTTTAAAAGAGATGAATCTTATAAAAATGAACAAACTATAAAAAAATCACAATCAAATTATGAATTGAAATTTAAATTAAACAAATATTCAATTTTAAATCTTAAAAAATCAGGATTAAAAACAAAAGTAAAAGGTAACGTTATTTATAAGTCGAGTAATAGAGAAATCATTGCAAATGTATTATCAAATTTTGATAAAAAAGGTTTTTTAAAATTTAAATTTAATACAAAATTAGATAAAGACTTTTTATCTTTTGAGTTATTTTCTAGGGGTTTAAATCTAGAGAATTCTGAATATATTATTGGGAAAAGAAAAATTAGTTTTAAAAAAGGAAATTTTAAATCTAACTTTAAATTTAATAAATTACCAAATGAAACATTTTGCAAAGGAAGATTTTCTTTACTAATTTAAAAATAAAATCGGAAGCTTTCTCAGAGAATATAAATTCACAATCAAATAGTTTTTTTTGTAAAGATAATAATTTAATTGGTAATTCAGAAAAATTAAATTACGGAACTTTGACCTCGAATTTTTATTTAAGTATGCCATTTAATAGAAGTTCCAATAAAATTGATCTAAAAGGAAGTGTTGGATACATTAATAGCCTTAATCCAGATATCC
>MWOU01000084.1 GCA_002025975.1 Prochlorococcus sp. HOT208_60m_813B04 | reverse complement strand
TGGGGTTATGATAATTCAAAATTTTTATTACCTTGGGGAGGACAATACAATGGCGGTCAATATAACGAGGGAGACGGCAATATCCTTTATGGAGATTTAACTTATGGTCATGCTCCAGAACATGTAATTGCAGAAGTTCCTCTTTCCTATTTTTCAATTTCAGATTTAACCATTGAAGAAGGAGAAAGTGGCACCATTACAATCAGCAGAACTGGTGGTTCCAAAACAGCCCAGACTATTTCTTTAACTTCTACAGATGATTCTGCAAGCGCTGGATCAGATTACACTGCCGTTGATCAGTCAATATCTTTCGCTTCTGGAGAAACTTCCAAAACAGTTACTATCTCATCTACAGAAGATAGTTCTGTTGAATTGGATGAGACATTTACTTTATCAATAACAGCCTCAGATTCAGATACTGTACCTGCCAAAATTACAGATGGAACTGCTACTGTAACCATCACCG
>MWOU01000083.1 GCA_002025975.1 Prochlorococcus sp. HOT208_60m_813B04 | reverse complement strand
TTATCAAAGGATTTGTTAATACTTTTGCCTTTGAGCACTAATGCGAATGTGATTCAAATTCAAAATTATTTAAATAAATATGGTTTTATAAAAGAGAGTAAATTTAAATTACTAATTGAAGAAGATTCAGTATGGAAAAAGAAAGATCAATATGTCGTGATTGGAAAAGGTAAATTCAATTCATGGGCCAATATGGCAGAAGTTGGCTTGTCTAATGCAGGAACTGCTACAGAGCAAATTGCTGGCCTTGGAATTCCATCTCTTTCTCTACCAGGACCTGGACCACAATTTACAAGATCATTTGCAAAAAGGCAATCAAGATTATTGGGAGGCAGTGTTTTAGTTTGCAAGAACAAAAAAATTCTTTTAAAACGGTTAAGTTTACTTTTGAAAGGAAAAGTTGAT
>MWOU01000082.1 GCA_002025975.1 Prochlorococcus sp. HOT208_60m_813B04 | reverse complement strand
TTCATGTGCTATCGATAGATTTGTAGCCTCTTGAAGATCACTTTTATTTTCGAATTTAAAAGATCTAGTTATATTTTCGTTATAAATATCACCAAATATGGCCCTTAATTCATTAGTATTATCAAAAGTAAAATCACATCCTTTATCAACACCTCCTCGGGCAACAAAGTTACCTCCAGTATCATATGCTCCAACCATCTTTCCTGTCTGATTAGAAAAGGATAAGGCCTGCCACTCTATTGAATCACTTCCATCAGTTCCAGTTCCAGTCGTTGCCCATAGGAAAAGGATATTGCCATTTCCATCGTTATCAGAATAAGGATTTTCATAAATATCAACAATTATTGGGTTCCATCTATAAGAATAATCAAAAGTAAAAAATTCTAAAGTTATAAATCTTTCATCATAAGAAACTATTATTTGATCATTAGTACCTCGATATAAAGAAACTAAACCATTGTCTTCAACTAGTTGCATATTAGTTATGAAAATTTCTAGAATTTACTACCATCAAGGGTTAA
>MWOU01000081.1 GCA_002025975.1 Prochlorococcus sp. HOT208_60m_813B04 | reverse complement strand
CTACCAACAACCATAGAATAAATTCTTTTCTTTCCAGTCTCTGGCATCCATATAACATCCTCGATTGCCTTTAATGCGGATGATCTAAAGCCATTTACAGATGCAAACCATTGTTCTGTTGCCCTAAAGATAGTTGGTTTTTTAGTTCTCCAATCATACGGATATCTATGCTTATAATTTTCTTGTAATATAAGCAGATTATTTCCTTTCAAATGTTCAATAATTAAATCATTTGCATCTTTCAGGACATTTGATCCTTTGAATTGATCAGAATATGCATTTAAGTTACCTTTTTCATCAACGACACATGTTATTGGTAAACCATATTTTTGACCCACATTAAAATCATCTATCCCATGACCAGGAGCAGTATGAACAATTCCAGTCCCTGATTCTGTAGTAATATAATCTCCTCCAATATCAATTCTGCAATTTTTATTCTTAGAGGGATGTTGATATTCAATATTTTCCAATTTGGAGCCTGTAACCCTTAAAAGCACCTTGAAATCTTTATTAAATTTCTTACTTATTTCAGAAGATAAATCCTCAGCAAAAAGGTAAATTTTCTTCTCTTCATCGATAGCAAAAACATACTTTATTTTTGGATTTACTGCAACTGCTTCATTTGCAGGTATGGTCCAAGGAGTAGTAGTC
>MWOU01000080.1 GCA_002025975.1 Prochlorococcus sp. HOT208_60m_813B04 | reverse complement strand
TAAAATATTTTGATAAAATTCAACATTTTTGATTTTGATTATTATGGACTTGTTCCAAGATTCAGAAAAATAGGACCCAAATAAAATATATATATATTGATTTTATTATGATTTATTAATGAAGTCCGTTAATTTTAATTTAAAATTATCCTCTAAAATATTACTATAATGCTTGTATCTTAAAAGTCTTTTTTTTAAACAAATCGTCTTATTAATATCTACTAAATATTCATATTTATAAAAGATATCTGCCCAATTTATTAAGGCACTAGGGGGATAAATTTTCAAAAAGTTTTTAAAATCGTAGAGATTTTGGATTTCTCTATGAGAACTGCAATCACTAGCAAAACAATTTAACCCTAAGCAGCAAGCATCTAATACAGGAATGCCAAAACCCTCTATAATAGATGGACTCAACAAACTAATTGCATTTAAGTAGAGCGCACTTTTTTGTGACTCGTTAACAAAACCAGTTGTAGTAATCCCATAACTATTATAAATTAAATCTTTTATCTTATTACTATATTCATCATTCTTAAGTTTACCTGTTATGACTAAATTAATTCCATTTCTTTGTGCCGCAGAGTTAATATAAGATTCGATCAAAAGATGAACATTTTTTCTCTCATCTATTGATGAGTTAAACAAAAAATAATTTAATGGTTTCAAAGTATTTATTAGTTTTGTTTTCTTTTTT
>MWOU01000008.1 GCA_002025975.1 Prochlorococcus sp. HOT208_60m_813B04 | reverse complement strand
TATGACAAAAGATTAGAAATACATGTTGATGATGGCGTTAAATGGGTAAAAAAAACAAGAGATAATTTTTATGACGTTATTTTTATAGATTGTTCAGATCCCTCAGAATTTTCAAATTTATTATTTTCAGATTCTTTTTATAAAGAATGTAAAAGAATACTTACACCAAAGGGGATATTAGCAACGCAAAGCGAATCTCCTGAATCCTTCAAAAATATTCACATAAATATTTTGAAAAGCCTAAAAAAAATATTCCAAGTTTCTGAAACTATGTATTCCTTTGTGCCTATATATCCAAGTGGGATTTGGAGTTGGACATTCGCTTCTTCAGAAGATCTAAATTTGTCAAAGCAAAATTATGATGAAGTCCTAAAAATAGAAAAAGAATGTGAAATTTGGAATTTAAATTTTCAAAATGCAGCATTCAAAATGATGCCAAATAAAATTGTAAAAGAAGTACATTCATAAGATGACAAAAAATTTATTTGATAATGAAAATGCAATTTATATGGGAGCAAAAAGAAGTCCCGAGAATTGCTCAATTGGTATATTTGGAGTTAATTATGACGGGACATGTTCGTTTAAACCAGGAGCAAGATTTGGTCCAGAAGCAATAAGACAAGTCAGCTCTTGTTTAGAAACATATTGTCCAAAAATAAAAAAAGACTTAGAGGATATTATGTATGTTGATTTTGGATCAATACTAATTGATAAAAATGACTCAAAGTCCGTTATTGAATCGGTTAAATCAGCAACAAATTATCTAATTAGTAAACGCCTTAGCCCTATTATGCTTGGGGGCGAACACTCTATTACAAGAGGTGCTATTGAAGCATTAGTAAAAAAATATCCAGATTTAATATTGGTTCAACTTGATGCTCATGCAGATTTAAGAGAATCATATATAGGGAATGAACACAGTCATGCTTGTACTATGAAAAGATGCTTAGAAGTGCTACCTGAAAAAAAAATTTTGCAAGTAGGAATTAGAAGTGGGACTAAAGAAGAATTTGAAATCATGCATAACAAGAACCAATTAGTTAACTTTTGTCCAGGCGGAAATGCACATGAGTTAAAACAAGCTCTTCTCCCATACGCGAGGTCTCCAATCTATTTAACAATAGATTTAGATTGGTTTGATCCCAGTTTACTAGCAGGGACGGGCACTCCAGAACCGGGAGGATTTTTTTGGAATGATTTTGAAGAAATACTGAAAACTTTAAAAGACCTTAGAATTGTGGCTTCAGATATTGTGGAATTATCTCCAGAAATTGATAAAAGCGGAGTAAGTAGCATAGTGGCAGCCAAAGTACTTAGAAGCTTAATTTTGTCATTAGAAAATATGCAATAAAAAATTTCTAAACTACAGTGTAAAAATACTAAATACAAACTAAATATTTCATGGATTTGCTAAAAAGTCCTCTTTATTCAAAATATGTTGAATCCAATGCAAAATTAGTGGATTTTGCAGGTTGGGAAATGCCCATATCATTTTCAGGATTAATTAAAGAGCATGAATCAGTTAGATCTTCAGCAGGATTATTTGATATTTCTCACATGGGCGTGATTTCTATCAAGGGAATCAATCCAAAGGATTATATTCAAAAACTTTTTCCTACTAATTTATACTCCTTTTCTGAAGGACAAGGACTTTATACAGTAATGCTCAATGATAAAGGAGGAATAATTGATGACTTAATAATGTATGACCTCGGTGTCAAAGAAAATGACATATCAGAATTATTGTTAATAGTTAATGCAAGTAGATATGAAGAAGATTTTCAGTGGATAAAAAATAATTTAAATATGTCTGAAATTTCGATAACAAACTTTAAAAAAGACAAAGTACTTTTAGCACTGCAGGGAAAAAAGTCATTTAATTTATTTGAAGAATGGATTGAATCTTCGATATCACATATACCTAACTTTGGATGCGAATATAAAATTTTTGAACATATTTCGCTTAAAGAAAAAATTTTCTTTTCAAAGACAGGCTATACGGGGGAAAATGGCCTAGAAATACTTTTATCTAAAAAAGCAGCAATTAATTTATGGGATTTCTCAATTTCCAAAAATGTTGCACCTTGTGGTTTAGGAGCTAGAGATACACTTAGACTTGAAGCAGGCATGCATCTTTATGGTCAAGACATAAATGAAGAAACTTCTCCATATGAAGCAGGGTTAGGCTGGCTAGTGCATCTAGAAAATAATCACGAATTCTTTGGAAGAAGATTTCTTGAAGAGCAGGCAAGATTAGGTATTCAAAAAAAGTTAGTTGGTCTCTCTATAGAAGGTAAAGCAATAGCAAGAAAAGGTTGTGCAGTTCTCAAAGGTGAAGAAAATATTGGGACTATCACAAGTGGCAGTTGGTCTCCAACTAAACAACAAGCTATAGCTTTTGCATACATCAATACTTCGCATGCCTTAATAAATAATGAAGTTCAAGTATCAATAAGAGGCAAAAAATTCAAAGGGGTAATAACAAAGAGAGCGTTTTATAAAAAAAATTATTAACTAAATTTACCCTTAAAGAATTATTATAAGTTATTGATAAATAAATCATACCTAGATGAGAAACAAAATTTGCAAAGAACTCAATAATACAGATATTGGTAAATTAGTTAATTTATGCGGATGGGTAGATAGAAGAAGAGATCATGGTGGTGTAATTTTTATTGATTTAAGAGACCATAGTGGATTTCTACAAATAACAATTAACCCCGATGATGGTGCAGATCTATTTAAACAGGCAGAAACTCTAAGAAATGAAACAGTAATAATGGTTAGCGGAATTATTAACGAAAGGCCAAAAGATTCAATAAATAAAAATTTAAGTACTGGAGAGTTAGAGCTTAAAGTTAAAGATTTGCAAATTCTCAACCAAATTAAAAAAAACCTACCTTTTCCAGTATCAATACATGATTATGAAAATACAAAGGAGGAACTCAGATTAAGATATAGATACCTTGATTTAAGAAGAGGCAAATTACTAGAAAATTTAAAAACAAGACATAAAATTATTAAAGTTGCTAGAGAATTTCTTGATAATTTTGGATTTACAGAAGTAGAGACTCCATTACTTACAAAATCAACTCCAGAAGGCGCTCGCGATTTTCTTGTTCCTGCTCGTCTTTCTAATGGAGAATTTTTTGCTCTACCTCAATCCCCACAACTATTTAAACAACTTTTAATGGTGGGAGGCTTAGATAAGTATTATCAAATCGCAAAATGTTTCCGTGATGAAGACTTAAGGGCAGATAGACAGCCAGAGTTTACGCAATTAGATATTGAAATGAGCTTTATTAGTGAAGAAGAAATAATCTCTTTTAATGAAAGTCTTATAAAAAAAATATGGAAAGAAGTATTAAATATTGATTTTGATAATGCTTTTCCAAGAATGTCATGGCAAGCAGCAATGGATAATTACGGCACTGATAGACCAGACACTAGATATCAAATGTTATTAAAAGATTTAGGAGAAGTATTAGGTGATATTGGCTTTAATATTTTCACCAAGGCAATTAAGTCTGGAGGTTTTATAAAATCCATAACAGTCAAAGGAGGAAATTTAAGTATTAGCAACGTAAGAATTAAACCGGGAGGTGATATCTTCCAAGTAGCTCAAGATGCAGGAGCTGGTGGTTTGGCCTTTATAAGGGTCAAAGGAGATGAGCTTGAGACTATTGGGGCAATTAAAAATAATCTAAATGAAGAGCATATAGCTGATATTTTAAGAATCACCGAAGCGCAAGATGGAGACTTAATTCTCTTGGGTGCTGGAGATAAACAAATTGTCAACCAGTCATTAGATAGAGTAAGACAATACATCGCAAAAGACTTAAATCTCATAGATAAAAGTAAATGGAATTTCTTATGGGTAACTGATTTCCCGATGTTTGAGAGAAATGAAGAGGAAAATAGATATGAAGCTTTACATCATCCTTTTTGTTCTCCAAAAAATATAAAATCTAAAGATCCTGAAAACTTGCAAAAAGAAATCGAGGACTCTATAGCAAACGCTTATGACTTAGTTCTTAATGGCTTGGAATTAGGAGGTGGGTCTTTACGTATTCATGAAGCAAACTTGCAAAGAGAGGTTTTGAAAACGGTAGGACTTACGGCTAAAGAGATTAATGAAAAATTTGGATTTTTAATAGAAGCCTTAGAAATGGGTGCTCCTCCTCATGGTGGAATAGCGTTTGGATTAGATCGTATTACCATGCTGATCATAGGTGCAGATTCAATCAGAGAAACAATAGCGTTTCCAAAAAATCAACAAGCAAAATGTCTTCTCACAAATGCGCCTTCAAATGTCTCAGAATCACAATTAAAAGAATTAGATATTGAAATAACAATTGATGAATAAGAATATATATGGATGATCTAAAAGTTTTTTGTTTAAATAAAATATAAGGAGGCAGTGCTTAATTAAAAATATTTCATGTCAAAATTTGTTTTTGTCACCGGAGGAGTAGTTTCTAGCATTGGTAAAGGAATCGTAGCTGCAAGTTTAGGTAGATTATTAAAGTCTAGAGGATATAGTGTTTCAATATTAAAACTAGATCCATATCTAAATGTTGATCCAGGCACAATGAGCCCTTTTCAACATGGAGAAGTATTTGTAACCGAAGATGGAGCTGAAACCGATCTAGATTTAGGTCACTACGAAAGATTTACTGATACTGCAATGACTAGGTTGAACAGTGTAACAACGGGATCTATTTATCAAGCAGTTATTAATAAAGAAAGAAGAGGTAATTATAACGGTGGAACTGTGCAAGTAATACCTCACATAACGGGAGAAATTAGAGAAAGGATTCATAGAGTAGCCGCTAACAGCAATGCAGATATTATTATTACTGAAATTGGTGGAACAGTCGGTGATATTGAATCTCTACCTTTTTTAGAGGCAATAAGAGAATTCAAAAATGATGTCAATAAGAACGATGTTGCATACATACACGTAACATTACTTCCTTATATCAAAACCTCTGGCGAAATAAAAACTAAACCAACACAACATTCAGTGAAAGAATTAAGATCAATTGGAATTCAGCCAGATTTACTTGTATGTCGAAGTGATAAATCTATCAATGAAGCTCTTAAAAAGAAACTTAGTGGATTTTGTGGAGTGAATATTAAGTCAGTAATAGAAGCATTAGACGCAGACAGTATTTATTCTGTACCTCTTTCTTTAAAAAAAGAAGGTTTATGCAAAGAAACCCTGAAGTATTTAGACCTTGAAGATAAAAAATGTGATTTGAAAAATTGGGAGCAACTAATACACAACCTAAGAAATCCTGGAGATCCAATAAAAGTTGCCCTTGTAGGCAAATATATTGAACTTGGAGATGCATATTTATCCGTTGTTGAAGCTTTAAGACATGCATGCATTGAACAAAAGGCTTTATTAGATTTACATTGGGTCAGTGCTGAAATGATAGAAAAAAATTCAGCAGAAACTTACTTAAATGAAGTTGATGCAATTGTCGTACCCGGGGGATTTGGCAATAGAGGAGTCAATGGAAAAATTTCGGCTATAAAATTCGCAAGAGAAAATAAAATTCCCTTTTTAGGTTTGTGCCTTGGTATGCAATGTGCAGTTATAGAATGGGCCAGGAATGTAGCTAATCTTCCAGAGGCATCTAGTTCAGAACTAGACCCAAACACTCCAAATCCAGTGATACATTTATTACCAGAACAGGAAGATGTAGTTGATTTAGGTGGGACAATGAGACTTGGAGTTTATCCATGTAGATTGACAAAAAATACAACTGGAAAAAACTTATATGATGAGGATGTTATTTATGAGAGACATCGACATAGGTACGAATTTAATAATTACTACAAACAAAGTTTTTTAGATTCTGGATACAAAATTAGTGGTACATCACCAGATGGCAGATTAGTTGAATTAATTGAGTTAGAAAATCATCCATACTTCTTAGCCTGTCAATATCATCCTGAGTTTTTATCACGGCCTGGCAAACCTCATCCTTTATTTAAAGGATTAATAAAAGCCTCTCAAGATAAGTTAACTCAATCAAATTAATATTCTTAATTTTTTTGAATGAAAATGACAAATTTTTTACCCTTAGTCGAACAATTTCATTCATTACAAGGTGAAGGTTATCACGCTGGAAAAAGTGCTTTTTTTGTCAGATTAGCCGGATGTAAAGTTGGATGTTCTTGGTGCGATACCAAGAATTCATGGGACGAGAAAAAACACCCTTCTATATCAATTGAAAAAATAATAGATCGCATAAAAATTGCCAGAAAAAAAGGCGCATCTTTTTGCGTTATTACAGGTGGAGAACCTTTACAACATAACTTGGATAATTTTTGCAAAGCTATAAAAAAAATGACGACAGGAGAAGAACAAAAGCCAATGAAGATTCATATTGAGACAAGTGGAGTTAATTCGATATCAGGAAGCTATGACTGGATTACCTTATCTCCTAAAAGACACTCACCTCCAAAAAATTATTTTTTAAAAAAACTGTAATGAAATCAAAATAATCATAAATGAAATAGAAGATATTGAATTTGCTATTCAAATAAAAAGAGAAACTTTAAAACAATATCAACCCTCTAAAAGCGAAGATGGCTTAAAAAAAGAAGATAAAATTTTTTATTTACAGCCAGCATGGAACAATACGAATGGTTTTTCTCTTGCTATCGATTTCGTAAAAAATAACCCCGATTGGAAATTGAGCCTTCAAACTCACAAATACTTAAAAATTAATTGAAATCATATGACTCTTAAAAATAAATCGATAGTAGTTTTATTATCTGGAGGTTTAGATTCTTCTACGGTTACTGGTATCGCTAAAAAATCCGAAGCTAAAATTTTTGGCCTTTCATTTGACTACGGTCAACGTCATAAAAAAGAATTAAATTCTGCATCAATAATTGCAAAACACTTTGATATCGAAGAATTTAAAATCATTAAGCTTGACTTATCTTTGTGGGGAGGCTCCTCATTAACTGATACTCAAAAAAATATTCCAATAGAAGGAGTACAAAGTAATACAATTCCTAATACTTATGTTCCTGGGAGAAATACTATATTTATTTCCGTTGCACTAAGTTATGCCGAAGCAATAGATGCTGATTTTATAGGATTAGGAGTTAATGCACTAGATTATTCTGGTTATCCAGATTGCAGACCTGACTATATTAAAAAATTTCAAGAGTTAGCAGATCTAGCCAATAAAAGAGGGAGAGAAAATAATCCAATAAAACTTTGGACACCACTATTGGATTTAAATAAAGAGGAAATTATTAAATTAGCTTTTGATAATCACGTCCCTTTAAATAAAACATGGAGTTGTTATTCGGGTAATTCAAAACCATGCGGTAAGTGTGATAGCTGCAGAATTAGAAATGCTGCTTATAAAAAATGGCTTAGTAACAATAATAAAAAATGAAAATAAAAAAAATAATTCTAGAAAAATGGATAGATCCAGCACTGATTACGCATCAACTAACAAAAAAATTCGGAGATAAAGGATTAGCTTGGCTAGACAGTGATGGCAAAGAAAATGGGGAATGGTCAATAATAGGGATTAAACCTAAAAAAATAATTCAATCAAGAGATATCGATAACTTAGACATAACTAATAATCCATTTAACAATTTAAGAAATATTGAAAAAGGATTTTGGATCGGATGGTTAAGTTATGAAGCTGGAGTTTTCATAGAACCCAAAAACCCATGGCGAAAATCTAATATGGCAACTTTATGGATTGCATCATATGATCCAATCATTAAATGTAATCTAATAAAAAAAGAAATAATTATAGAAGGCACAAACTCAGCTGAACTGATGAATTATAAAAAAATAATCAACAATATTAAAAATATTGAAGAAGAAAATATTATTAAAACAAATTTGAATTTTGATTTTTCAAAAATCAATTTGGAAGAAATGGCTGAAAAATTTCAGAAAAATATTCTAAAATTGAAAAAATTAATTTCCCTAGGAGATATATTTCAAGCAAACCTAACAACTAAATGCGAAATTGTGTCTTCCAAAAACTATAATCCTTTAGATATTTATTTGAAAATAAGAAGAAAATTAAGAGCTCCCTTCGGAGGAATAATAATAAATAATGATAATTATAAAGAGGCTGTATTATCTACCTCGCCAGAAAGATTTATAAAAATAGATAATAAAAATTTTGTAGAATCAAGACCAATCAAAGGAACTAGATCCAGAGATGATGATTTAAATCAAGACGCACTTAATGCTATCGATTTAATAACGAATGAAAAAGATAGAGCCGAAAATATTATGATTGTTGACCTAATAAGAAATGATTTAAGTAAAGTTTGCGAAACAGGAAGTATTATGGTGCCAGAAATATTAAAGCTTGAAAGTTTCTTAAAAGTTCATCATCTAACATCAGTAATCAGAGGCAAATTAAAAAAAGAAAAAAACTGGATTGATTTACTAAAAGCTTGTTGGCCTGGGGGCTCTATCACTGGAGCACCTAAATTAAGATCATGCCAGAGACTTTTCGAATTAGAAGAATGTGAACGTGGACCATATTGTGGCTCATTTTTGAAGCTTGACTGGAATGGAGAGTTTGACAGCAATATACTAATAAGATCATTTTTAATTAAAGACAAAAAAATCAATATATATGCTGGTTGCGGAATAGTTATTGACTCAAACCCTGAAGAGGAAACTAATGAACTAAAGTGGAAACTTTTACCATTAATTGATTCACTCAAATGATTGAAACATTAGGCTGGCAAAAGGATCAATGGTTGGATATTGATAGAATATTTATTGCTGCTAATAATAGAGGATTAAAATTTGCTGATGGTATATTCGAAACCATTTTGATAAAAGAAAACAAACCTATTCTTTTTGATGAACATCTGAAAAGATTAGAAAAAAGTAGCAAGATTTTAAATATTAATCTCAAAATAAATAGATTATTTTTGAGACAACTTATTGACGATGGAATTAAAAAGTTATCGCTTAAAAATGATCAATTTGCTTCAGTAAGAATAAACTATAGTCGAGGAACTAATAAAGGTCGAACACTAACAATTGATAGCACTTCAGAGACAAAAGATTTGGATAATTTATGGCTTGAGTTCTATAGAATCAAACCAAATTTTAATCCGATAAGCGTTTGCATTAGTCAAACGGAAAAAATAAATGAATTCAGTCTTATAAGTAAATGCAAAACATTTTCATATAATCAGGCAATACAAGTTTTGACAGAAGCTAATGAAAAATCATTTGATGATTCTATCCTTTTGAATACGTCAGGTGAACTTTGTTGTGGAAGTACATTTAATCTTCTAATTAAAAGAAATAATCAATGGATTACCCCTAGAAAAGGGAGCGGCTGTTTAGAGGGGATTATGATTTCTGAAGCTTTAAAATTGAAAATTGTAAAAGAAGAATTAATTCCTCCAAAATTTCAAAATGATGACATAATAATTGCAATTAATAGCTTATCTTGCAGACAAATTAATCAAGTTAATGATTTAGAACTTAAAGCTAAATTCGATCCAATTTACTTTTGGGATTTATTATATAATTGAACTTTATTAATATCTGGTAAATAGACATCAGATACTTTAGTTATATTATTATTAACTTTAAATTCAACAATTTTTCCAATAATTATAATTGATGGAGCTAAAAATTCTTTATCTTTGATTTTATCTGGAAGATTATCTAATTTCTCTATCAAACATTTTTGATTTTTTAAAGTAGCTTCTTGAATAACAGCACATTTAGTACTCTTATCTAAACCACCTTGAATTAATTCTTCCACAATAAATTGAATATTTTTTATACCCATAAAAATCACTAAGCTATCTGATGATTTAGCTAAGTCTCTCCAATTCACTGTCTTCTTTTCCTTATCTACACGCTCATGTCCAGTGACAAAAGTTACGGAACTCGCAGCATCTCTATGGGTTAGTGGAATACCAAAATATGTGGGGGCAGCTATCCCAGAAGTAATACCTGGAACGATTTCAACTGAAATTCCATTTTTTTCTAAAATCGATACCTCTTCACCACCTCTAGAAAAAACGAATGGATCTCCCCCTTTAAGCCTTACAACATTTTTGCCTTCTTTTGCTAATTTCAAAATAAGAGAATTGGTTTCAGCCTGAGGAACAGAACACTTTCCAGCTCTTTTGCCTACATGGAAAATTTCTGTATTTTTTCCTGCCTCTTTTATTATTTCATCAGGAATTAAAGCATCATGAACTAATGCATCACAATTTTTTATTAGGCGTAAAGCTTTAAGAGTTAAAAGGTCAGGGTCACCAGGACCTGCTCCTACCAAATAAACAATGCCGGGCACAATAATCTCCATTAACAAGTATGGTAGTAAAAGTTAATCGCAATGAAGGTAAATATTATGAAAGAAAGTTTATTAAAACCAAATAAAAAATTTACTCTCCTTAGTGCTTTTATCACTCTTCTAAATGATCGTTTAAGTGAAAGTATACTGTTGCCTATATTACCCTCTTTTGTTTTACTTTTTGATTCTAAAGCAAGTACATATGGTTTATTATCATGCACTTATCAATTAGCTCAATTTACAGCTTCTCCTTTTATAGGACTTATGAGCGATAGATATGGAAGAAGACCTGTCACTCTTTTTTGTATTACTGGTTCAGTAATAGGAATATCAATATTATCTTTTACAGTTCTTTTTAATTGGTCAAATTCAATAGCCTCTATCCCATTATTTTTATTATTTTTAGCGAGACTAATTGACGGTTTAAGTGGGGGGACAGCAGCTACTGCAACAACAATTCTTGCAGATATTTCAAGCCCTGAAAAAAGAGCAAAAACATTTGGGCTTATTGGTGTAGCTTTTGGTTTAAGTTTTTTCTTAGGTAATATTTTTGTTGTAATTTTTGCAACAAATACAAATAATAATTTTAGTGTTCCAGTTTTGATAGCCTCAATCATTCCAATAATAAATTTTCTCCTTGTATTTTTTTACTTACCAGAAACCAAGCCTAATAGTGACCTAAATAAATCAAAAACTATTTTAAAAAACCCTTTAAAAGCTTTATTTACAGTTTTCAAAGAAGAAAAGATTAAAAAATTATCATTAGCTTTTTTTATTTACTTTATTGCTTTTACTGGATTGACCAATATCCTGATATTTTTCCTTCAAGAATCTTTAAACTGGACAACTAAAGCATCAAGTGGAACTCTTGTTGTAGTAGGAATCATTGCAATTATCGTTCAGGGAGGATTAATTGGGCCTCTGGTAAAGCAATTTGGCGAAATGCGATTAACACTCGTCGGATCAGGTTTTATTCTTGTGGCATGTGCTCTTTTAATAACTGCTCCGAAAGAAAATGCGACAATTAATATTTATTCAGCTGTTTCATTTTTAGCCGTTGGGGCAGGGTTAATTACGCCCACTTTAAGAGCACTAATATCTAAGAAATTGGACATTGATAAACAAGGATCAATTTTAAGTAGCCTTCAGGGTCTACAGAGTCTTGGAGGAGTTTTAGGAATTGCAATGGCAGGAAGGGTTTATGATGGTTTTGGTCCTAAGTCGCCTTTTATAGCTGGTTCCGTTATCTTACTTTTCATGATATACCTTATTGCAGAGGGTAAAAATAATAATTCTTTTAAAAATCAAAAATTAAAAGTTTTTTAATGAAAAGCCAGACTGATATTTTTATTAATAGAGAACTAAGTTGGATTGAATTCAATAAAAGGGTACTCCTTACTGGTATGGAAAAGGAGTACAAAATTCTGGATAAAGTGAAATTTTGTTCAATTTTTAGTAATAATCTTGACGAGTTTTTTATGGTAAGAGTAGCTTCAATAAAGGCTCAAGTTGAAGCAGAAATTAATAAAAAAAGTATTGATGGACTTACCCCTAAAGAGCAATTAAAAAAAATCAATAATGAAATAAAAAAGTTAACTATTCTCCAAGAAAACTATGTAAATAATGAATTAAAAAATGAATTAAAAGAAAAAGGTGTAATTTTAAAAAAATATAAAGACCTAAGTGAAAATCAAAGAAATTGGTGTAAGAACTTCTTTACAACATCTATTTTTCCTTTATTAACTCCATTAGTTGTTGATCCGGCACATCCATTTCCCTTTATAAGTAATTTAAGTCTAAACTTAGCAGCTTTAATACAGGATGAGGAGAATTCTAAAAATCAGTTTGTCAGAGTAAAAATACCAACAAAAAATATACCCCGATTTATACGAATTCCCAATGAAATTAGTCAACTTAGTGATGAAAGTTCTCATTTTTTCATAAGTGTTGAAGAGTTAATTGGGAATAATATAAATACTTTATTTAACGGAATGGAATGCATAAATTACTCTTTTTTTAGAGTGACAAGAGATGCAGATTTGGAATTAAAAGAACTTGAAGCTGATGATCTACTTTTAGCTGTTGAACAAAGTTTGCAAAAAAGAAGATTAGGTGGAGACGTAGTTAGATTAGAAGTGGAGTCAGATATGCCAGAAAATATTCTAAAGTTACTTATTGAAAGTATCTCAATACAGAAAGAATATATATACTTTTGCAAAAGTTTATTAGGCCTAGACGATTTAAATCAGCTTACAAAAATTGATAGAAATGATTTAAAAGAAAATCTACTAATTGGAAAAACTCACCCAGAATTAAAAGATTCAGATTTGCCTTCAAACAAAAACACTAATTCTATTTTCAAGATACTTAGAAAAAAAAATATTCTGCTTCATCATCCTTATGACTTATTTAAAACTTCAGTTGAGGAATTTATAAACAGAGCAGCTGATGATCCACTTGTAATGGCTATAAAAATTACTTTATATCGAGTTTCCCAAGATTCCCCTATCATTGCAGCCTTAATGAAAGCTGCAGAAAATGGGAAAGAAGTAATGACTCTTGTTGAACTAAAAGCAAGATTTGATGAAGACAATAATATTCAATGGGCAAAACAACTTGAACAAGCTGGGATTCATGTTGTATATGGAATAATCGGATTTAAAACACATACAAAAATTGCTTTAATCGTAAGAAAAGAGAAAGGACGATTAAGGAATTATTTCCATATTGGAACAGGAAATTATAACTCTAATACTTCAAAGTTTTATACAGATTTAGGATTACTTTCAACGGATCCTGATATTGCATCTGATTTACTTGAGTTATTTAACTACTTATCAGGTTTTTCTAAACAAAAAAGTTATCAAAAGTTATTAGTTTCTCCCTCATCGATGAGAGAGAAATTTATATTTCTGATAAAGAGAGAAATTAAAAATGCAAAGGAAGGCAAAAAAGCCGAAATAATTGCAAAAATGAATTCTCTAGTAGACCCAGAAATAATTAAACTGCTTTATTTAGCTTCAGACTCAGGTGTAAAAATTAGCCTCATCATAAGAGGTATTTGCTGCCTATATCCCCAAAGAAAAAATTTAAGCGAAAATATTAAAGTTATAAGCATTATTGGCCATTTTCTTGAACACTCAAGAATTTTTTGGTTTTGTAATAACGGGGATAATGAGGTTTTTATAGGGAGTGCAGATTGGATGAGAAGAAATCTTGATAGAAGAATAGAAGCTGTTACTCCTATAGAGGATTATGAATTGAAATCTAAAATATACACACTTTTGCAAACTTACATTAAAGATAATTACTTTTCTTGGATAATGAAAGATGATGGTTCATATTCGAAAGATGATTTTGATTCATCGAATAATCGTTCGCAAATTGACCTCATAGAAAAATAAAATTAATATTGATTTTTACAACATTTAAAAAAAATACTTAATATTTTAAATTTTTTTTATTTTTTATAAAATCATCTTATATCAATGGATTTCAAGAAATAAGCTTTAAAAAAAAATTTTTTGTCTTTAAAATTTCAACGTAAAAGTAGTTTTTATTTCAATTTCAGTGCTAGCTTTTTAAAAAATCCATTATTTAGGAGGCCAGGGTGATGGGGATCCCTCTGGAATCTGCGAAAAGCTCTTCAGATAATAATTTTGATGAGCCAAGATTACCAAACACTGCGGGCAAGTCTCGCAAATCGAAATCCAGTCTTACGGCAAAACAAAGCCAAAAAAAATCTGGCAGACTCGCTTCAGATTCTATTGGCTATTACTTGAGTAGTATTGGAAGAGTACCTCTTTTGACTCCAGCAGAGGAAATCGAGTTAGCTCATCATGTTCAGAACATGAAAAAGTTGCTACAAATTCCTGAAACTGATAGAACCCAACGAAATCTTTATCAAATTAAGATTGGCAAAAGAGCAAGAGATAGAATGATGGCAGCTAATCTAAGGCTCGTTGTCTCGGTTGCCAAAAAATACCAAAACCAAGGGCTTGAATTATTAGATCTTGTCCAGGAAGGAGCTATTGGCCTTGAAAGAGCTGTAGATAAATTTGATCCTGCTATGGGATATAAATTCTCAACTTATGCTTACTGGTGGATTAGACAAGGAATGACGAGGGCAATTGATAACAGTGCTAGAACCATCCGTTTGCCTATTCACATTAGTGAAAAACTGTCCAAAATGAGAAGAGTCTCTAGAGAATTATCACATAAATTTGGCAGACAACCTACAAGATTGGAAATGGCAACTGAAATGGGAATTGATCAAAAAGATTTAGAAGATTTAATTTCTCAAAGTGCTCCTTGCGCCTCCCTAGATGCACACGCAAGAGGTGAAGAAGACAGAAGTACTCTTGGTGAACTCATACCTGATCCAAACTGTGAAGAGCCTATGGAGGGTATGGATAGAACTATTCAAAAAGAGCATTTAGGAACTTGGCTTTCTCAATTAAATGAAAGAGAGCAAAAAATCATGAAGCTCAGATTTGGGCTAGATGGTGAAGAACCATTAACACTCGCAGAAATAGGAAGACAAATTAATGTTTCACGAGAAAGAGTAAGGCAACTAGAAGCTAAAGCAATATTAAAGCTTCGAGTAATGACAACTCATCAAAAAGCAGCTTAACCAAATTGATAAAATTTACTGTTATTTTATTATATTTATTTTCAATTTTTTTAATATCAATAGTTTTTAAAAAATATAATGAAGATAGCAGAGAAATCGTCAGAAAAATAATACATATTGGAATAGGACCTTTAATACCAATAGCTCAATTTTTAAAAATTAATCAAAACTCTGCTCTAATTTTTACAGGAATTGTTTCATTAATGGTTTTCATCAATTACAACTACAAGTTATTTCCAACAATTGAGGATGTTGAGCGGAAAAGTTATGGGACATTATTTTATTGTCTAAGTTTATATATTTTGATTTATCTTTTCTGGGATAAAGATCCCTATGCACTAATTAGTGGATTTTTCATAATGACTTTTGGCGATGGATTAGCTGGATTAATAGGAAAAAGCTTTAACTCAAAGAGTTGGATTTTTTTTAAACAAAAAAAATCTTTATATGGAACCATAACTATGTTTTTAACAAGTTTGATAGTAGTTTGCTCAATGGGATACTCTCAACAAAATAGTCTAAATTTAAACTATTTTACAATAGCTTTTATTGCTACTTTGCTCGAACAATTTAGTGTTCTAGGAATAGATAATTTCATTGTTCCAATCTCTTCAGCATTATTTTTTAATTTTTTAATAACTAGCTAAGTGAATCGTATAAAACAGCGATTAATTCTTTTGTTGTTTCTATATCTATACATGCATCTGTAATGCTTCTGCCAAAATGGAGATCTTCTTTTTTTAAAAGTTTTTGATTTCCTTCCTTCAAATGACTTTCAAGCATGACTCCTAAAATATTTTTTTCACCATTACTAATTTGAGAAGCTACATTTTTTAGCACTTCCGACTGTTTTCGGAAATCTTTATTGGAATTTCCATGACTACAATCAATCATCACTTTATGGGGAAGATTACACTGCCTTAATTCTGCTGAAATTCTTTGTACATGATCACTTTCGAAATTTGGGCCTTTTGAACCGCCCCTTAAAACTATATGTCCATCTGGATTTCCTGTAGTATTAACTATAGAAGCCATTCCATTTTCATTTACACCTAAGAAGTGATGGGATTTTGAAGCTGACTGCATTGCATTAATTGCAGTCGTAAAAGAACCATCCGTTCCATTTTTAAAGCCTATAGGCATTGATAATCCTGATGCCATTTCTCTATGAGTTTGACTTTCTGTAGTCCGCGCACCTATTGCTGTCCAACTTATTAAATCGGCAATGTATTGAGGAACAATTGGATCTAGTAATTCTGTAGCAGAAGGTATACCACGAGTTGCTAAATATGAAAGCAAACTTCTTGCCCTTCTTAAACCAGTATTAATATCATAAGAATCATCTAGATGAGGATCATTTATCAATCCCTTCCAACCAATAGTTGTTCTTGGTTTTTCAAAATATACTCTCATAATTATTTCTAATTTATCTTTATACATTTCTCGGAATTTTTGAATATATTTTGAATATTCCTTGGCCGCTTCAATATCATGAATTGAACATGGACCTACGATTACTAGAAGCTTCTGATTATTATGATGCAAAATATTTTGTATCGATCTTCTTGTTTTAGATACTGTATTAGCAGAGTCGTGATCTAAAGGTATATCATTATGTAATCTGCTTGGAGGTATTAATGGACGTGTTTCAAGAACATGTAAATCTGATGTCTTTTCTAAAGCTGAATTATTTGATGATGTCGTCATTGATTAATTAAGAAGTTTGAATATTTAAAAAAGCATTTATGAATACTCTCCTTTTCAATATTAAAAATAACAATAGATTAGGCATTAAACCTTACTAATGAAGAATTTGGAAACATTGCTAAAAGATTATGCAGATCATGTAGCTGAAAGAGCTGCCAAAGGTATACCTCCTTTACCTTTAAATGCTGAACAAACAAATTGTATTACAAAATTATTAGAAGAAGATAGTACTTACGATTCGTCTTATTTACTTGATTTACTAATAAATAGAGTACCCCCAGGAGTTGATGAGGCTGCTTACGTAAAAGCAAGCTGGCTTACGGCTATTGTTAATTCCGAAAAATATTGCAAATCAATTAATCCCGAAAAAGCAATTGAAATACTAGGAACAATGATAGGCGGATACAATGTAAATTCTTTGGTTGAAATACTTAAAGGAGAAAATAGTTTACTCGCAAAAAAAGCGGCAGAAGTTTTAAAAAATATTATTCTCGTTTACGACTCGGCTAATGAAATTTACGAATTATCTCAAAATAATATTTATGCAAAAGAAGTTGTAAATAGTTGGGCTAATGCAGAATGGTTCATAAATAAAAAAGTTCTGGAAAAAGAGATTACTTGTTTAGTATTTAAAGTTGACGGTGAGACAAACACAGACGACTTATCTCCAGCTGTACATGCAACAACACGCCCGGATATTCCAATGCATGCATTAGCTATGTTGGAATTTAAAAAACCTGATGGACTAAAGATTCTTGAAAATTTAAAAAAACAGAATTTACCAATAGCTTATGTTGGAGATGTTGTTGGAACAGGGAGTTCTAGAAAATCAGCTATTAATTCACTCATTTGGCATATAGGAGAAGATATCGCTTTTGTTCCCAACAAAAAAACAGGTGGAATAATAATTGGCAGTAAAATAGCCCCAATTTTCTTCAATACTGCACAAGATTCAGGAGCTTTACCTATAGAGGCTGACGTATCTCAGATGAAAACAGGAGATGTTATTAAAATATATCCCTATAAAGGCATTATAAAAAAAATTGAAAAAGATTCAAATACTGAAGAATTGATAAGCAAATTCGAGTTGTATCCATCAACTCTTACTGATGAAATTCAAGCTGGCGGAAGAATTAATCTTATGATTGGAAGATCTCTAACGGACAAAATTAGAAACAAATTAGATTATCAACCAAGTGAAATATTTACTAGACCACAAAATCCAACCGAAAGTAGTGCTGGATTTACTCAAGCTCAAAAAATAGTAGGCAAAGCATGCGGTTTAAATGGAGTTAGGCCAGGAATGACCTGTGAGCCAATTATGACCACAGTTGGTAGTCAAGATACTACTGGGCCAATGACTAGAGATGAATTAAAAGAACTCGCTTGTTTAGGATTTACTGCAGATTTAGTGATGCAAAGTTTTTGTCATACAGCTGCATATCCTAAACCAGTAGATCTACTTACCCATAAAGAATTACCTGATTTTATATCTCAAAGAGGTGGAGTAGCTCTAAAGCCTGGAGACGGCATCATTCATAGCTGGCTTAACAGAATGCTTCTCCCTGATACTGTTGGCACTGGTGGAGATAGTCATACAAGATTTCCTCTTGGCATTTCATTTCCTGGAGGCTCAGGCATTGTTGCATTCGCCGCTGCAATAGGATCAATGCCATTAAATATGCCAGAATCTGTGCTGGTTAAATTTAAGGGAGAATTATTACCAGGAATTACTCTTAGAGATTTAGTTAATGCAATCCCTCTCTTCGCAATTAAAAAAGGACTATTAACTGTTGAGAAAGAAAATAAGAAAAATATATTCAACGGGAAAATTATGGAAATTGAGGGATTACCAAACCTAAAACTTGAACAAGCATTTGAACTTACTGATGCTACTGCAGAACGCTCATGCGCTGGTAGCACAATACTTTTATCGGAAGAAACTGTTCAAGAATATTTAAAAAGCAATATTTGTCTGCTAGAAAAAATGATCGAGAGCAATTATGAAGATTCAAAATCGATTTCAAGAAGAATAAATGATATGAAGAATTGGTTAAAAAAACCGTCATTAATTCAACCAGATTCAAACGCTCAGTATGAAGAAATCATTGAAATTGATTTAGCAAAAGTAACACAACCTATAGTTGCTTGCCCTAATGATCCAGATAATGTAAAAGAAATTACTGATGTTGCAAATACAAATATTGACGAGGTTTTTATAGGTTCATGCATGACAAATATTGGTCATTACAGGGCAGCTGCAAAAGTTCTTGAAGGAGTACAGAATTTAAAAGCTAAACTATGGATTTGTCCACCAACAAAAATGGATGAAGAAACTCTAAAAGCTGAAGGCTACTATAAGATATTTGAAGATTGTGGTGCAAGATTAGAGTTGCCAGGCTGTTCTTTATGTATGGGAAATCAAGCTAGAGTTGATGAAGGTTCTGTAGTATTTTCTACCAGTACAAGAAATTTTGACAATAGACTTGGCAAGAATGCACAAGTATTTTTAGGGAGTGCAGAATTGGCAGCAGTTTGTGCACTGCTTGGAAAAATACCTGAAATAGAAGAATATCAGGATATTACTAAAAATAAAATTAATCCATATTCAGATGAACTTTATCGCTATCTTCAATTTAATGAAATACACGATTTCAGCTTGACAAAGTAATCATGGACCATGCAAAACTTTTTAAAAGATAATATTCAAAAATCAAGTAATAGTTCTTCTCGTAGCATCAAAAAATTATTAAAACAAAGATCTCTAGTCGTTGCATTTTCTCTTTTATTAACAGGTCTTGGGGCTTCAATTACAAGCATATCTTTTAAAACTGGAATCTATTTTATTAATAATTGGAGATTAGCATTATTAGACCAATTCCCATCTATTGCGGTCTTACCTATTTTTGGAGCTCTAGGAGGAGCTATCGCAGGATATTTGATCAAAAATATAGCACCTGCCGCAAAAGGTTCAGGTGTGAGTCAAATCATGGGTTTCTTAAGACATAAAAAAGTTCCAATGAATTTAAAAGTAGGATTAGTAAAGCTCATATCAGGAATTATTGCGATTGGTAGTGGATTCCCTTTAGGTCCAGAAGGTCCATCAGTTCAAATGGGAGGATCCGTAGCTTGGCAAATGGCCAAGTGGCTCAAAGCTCCTACAGCTTTCAGAAGAGTAATAGTAGCAGCAGGTGGTGGTGCTGGAATAGCTGCAGTATTTAGCGCTCCATTAGGAGGGTTTATCTATGCAATAGAGGAGTTATTAAACTCTGCTAGACCAGTAATTTTATTATTAGTAGTAATTACAACTTTTATTGCAGATTCATCTGCTGATATTATTCAAGCCTTAGGTTTAGATCCTAAAGCAGGAGGCTTTGATTTTAACCTCGGATTTTTGATTCAAAAAGAATATGATCCATCAGTTTTTTTCTTACCAGTAGATTTTATTTACTTAGTTTTACTAGGAATAATTATCGGGATATTTGCAGAATTGTACAGCAAATATGTTTTGTTAATGCAGAATCTCGGGAAAAAGTGGTATAAAAATAAATTTGTTTTAAAAATGAGTATCTGTGGACTTATTTTAGGAAGTATCTACTCTTTTTTACCCAGTACATTTCATAATTTAGATGAATTACAGAAAATAATAGCTGAACAAAATACAAGTATTGGAATTGCTTTATTAGCAGTTTTAGTACTATTTATCACGACAGGTTTAGCTGCTGCATCTGGAGCTCCAGGAGGATTATTCTATCCAATGCTTACTTTAGGAGGGTCAATCGGACTGATAATGGGGAGCTGGGTAGAAATTGCGACAGGGCATGCTCCAAGTACATACATTTTTGCGGGAATGGGAGCATTCGTAGCTGGATGTTCGCGAACACCAATAACAGCAATGTTTTTGGCTTTTGCTTTAACAAAAAATTTATTAATAATGAAACCTGTATTAATCAGCTGCATTGCCAGTTTCTTGGTAGCAAGAGTTTTTAATGAAGAATCAATTTATGAAAGACAAATACAAATAGAATTAGAAGACTAAGAAACTATCTTCAATCAAAAACAGCAGTTTTGCTGTTATAAACAAATACTTGATGATTTATATGTAATCTAACCGCTCTTGCTAAAGCTATTCTCTCAATATCTCTTCCTTTTCTTATTAAATCATCAACTTCATCCCTATGGCTTACACTAACTGTGCATTGCTCTATTATCGGGCCTTCATCAAGATCTTCAGTAACATAGTGAGCAGTAGCACCGATTAATTTAACGCCTCTCTTCCATGCTCGATGATATGGTTGCCCGCCCTTAAATGCTGGTAAGAAAGAATGATGAATATTTATTATTGAAGAAAACTTTTTTAAAAAAGAGTCACTCAAAATTTGCATATATTTAGCTAATACAACAAGATCAATTTCATATTCTTTTAGCAAATCTAAAAATTGATCTTCGACAATAGATTTATCAGCTTTAAAAGTATCAATATAGACAAATTTGGCATTAAAGTCATTTGCAATATTTTCAAGATCAGAATGATTAGAAATTATTAACGGTACTTTCATTTTGAGTTCTCCATTTCTTACTCGCCAAAGCAAATCAATCAAACAATGATTTTGTTTACTCACGAAAATAGCAACATTTGGAATTTCATCAGAATAATTTACATTAAATTTTCCATGGACTTCATCTGCAATTTTTTGAAATTCTTTATAGATTTCATCTCTATTAAAAGATGGATTTTTACTATTCCATTCAATTCGACTAAGAAACAAACCCGCATCTTGATCTGTATGATGATCAGAATGTTTTATGTTCCCACCGTAATTTGAAATCCAACTTGTAAGTAAACTTACAAGGCCAGGACGATCGGGACAAACAATTTTGAATATAATTGAAGGATGTTCCAAAAATCTTTAACTATTAAGTCAAATAAGCAAGTATTTCTAATATATCAATGAAAAGCTTAAAAGAAAATTTTCAAAACGCACACATAGTTATTATTGGATCAGGAATTATTGGAAAATTTAACGCCTTAGAATTATCAGAATTAGGTTTCCAGATAACAATAATAGATCCAACTCAAATCCAAAATAGTAGCAATGCAGCTTTAGGTTTACTAATGGGTAATATATATCAAAAAAGAAGAGGTAGAAGTTGGGATCTCAGAAAACAAAGCATTGAATTATGGCCACAATGGATTACATTCTTGCAAAAATTTAATTATGAATTAAATATCGAAAAACCATTAATACAATTAACTACTAATGAAGAAAGGTACAAAAAATTAAAGAAATTTATTTATGAAAATAATGATCAAAACTTACGAATTTTAGAAAGAGACTCAATATTTATCAATAATATAAATAAAGCCTTCCAAACAAAAAATATAAAAGGAATGATTTCCTTTAAAGATGGAAGAATAAATGCTTCATTGTTACTTCAAACATTAGATGACTATCTAAAACATAAAAAGGTAAATTTTTTACAAGGAGAAATTACAAAAATAAGAAAATCAAACAATCAATGGATTTCGACAACAAGTAATAATGAAATTATCAAATCTGACATGGTTGTTTTGTGTAATTCACTTAAAGCGATTGAATTAATAGATAGCCTAAATCACAACATCAAATTAAAACCTGTTTTAGGTCAAGCTATGGAAATTGAGATCAATGATGCAGAAGTTGATTTATTATCGCTGCCAAAACAATTCAATATAAATGGTAAAAATATAATTCCAAAATCAAAAAATAAGCTAATTATTGGATCAACTGACGAATATAGTACTAAGCCAGAAAAAAATATATTCGAAAAACTCACGAATTTTCTCGACAAAAAACCAAATTGGCTGGTGAAAGGAAAAATTTCTAAAAAATGGTATGGGATAAGGTCAAAACCAGATGGTGAGCCTTCACCAATAATGAAAAATCTTGAAGATGGACTAATTATATGTACAGGTTTTTATAAAAATGGGATTTTACTGGCTCCGGCTTGTTCTAAATGGGTTGCTAATGAAATTGAAAATTACCTTTACTAATCTTTTGTTTCAGTAAAATCTGCATCAATTACATCATCTTCTCCTTTTTCGTTTGAATCACTCTGATCAGGACCGCCTGCTGCGCCAGGAGATGGGGGCTGATTGCCTGGTTGCTGATATACAGATGAGCCAACTGCATAAAGTTCTTGCTGAAGTTCTTCAAGAAGTTTTTTCATTGATTCATAATCTTCTTTTGAAGTTGCTTCTTTTAAAGCATTACTTTTTTCTTCAACTTTAGACTTTGTTGCAGCATCAATTTTATCTCCCAACTCACCAAGTTGCTTTTCTGTCTGATATACAAGTGTTTCAGCTTGATTTTTTAAATCGATTTTTTCTCTTTTTTCTTTATCTGCAGATGCATTTGATTCAGCATCCTTTACCATTTTTTCTACTTCATTATCAGATAAAGTTGAAGCACCAGTGATAGAAATACTTTGCTCTTTGCCGCTTCCTTTATCTTTAGCAGTAACGCTAAGAATACCATTTGCATCGATATCAAATGTAACTTCAATTTGCGGGACGCCTCTTGGTGCTGAAGGTATACCATCAAGTCTAAAAGTTCCTAAGCTTTTGTTATCAGAAGCCATTTCTCTTTCACCCTGCAAAACGTGTATTTCAACATTTGTTTGACCATCTACAGCAGTAGAGTATGTTTCAGATTTCTTTGTAGGTACTGTAGTATTTCGATTTATCATTTTTGTCATTACTCCCCCTAAAGTCTCTACACCTAAAGAAAGTGGAGTAACGTCAAGCAACAATATATCTTTAACTTCTCCAGCTAAAACTCCTCCCTGAATAGCAGCTCCAACAGCTACTACCTCATCAGGATTAACAGTTTGATTTGGTTCTTTTCCAATTATTTTTTTAACTAAATCTAAAACAGCAGGAATTCTGGATGAGCCTCCCACCATAACAACTTCATCAATTTCACTGGTAGAAATTTTTGCATCACTTATAGCTCTCTCAACTGGGGTCTTACACCTATCAATTAAAGAAGCTGCTAATTCCTCGAACTTTCCTCTAGTAAGGTTTAAATCCAAATGTTTTGGTCCTTCTGGCGTCGCTGTAATAAACGGTAAATTTATTTCACTTTGTGTAGCATTTGAGAGCTCGATTTTTGCTTTTTCAGCAGCTTCAGTCAATCTTTGCAAAGCTTGCTTATCTTGTCTGAGATCAATTCCCTCATTTGATTTAAAAGTATTAGCTAAGTGATCTACGATACATCGATCAAAGTCATCACCACCTAAATGTGTATCTCCAGAGGTAGATAAAACTTCAGTTACTCCATCACCAGCTTCAATAACTGAGACATCAAATGTACCTCCACCTAAATCAAAAACAAGAATTTTTTCATTTTCTTTATCCAAACCATACGCTAGAGCCGCAGCAGTTGGTTCATTAACGATTCTGAGGACTTCTAAACCAGCAATCTTTCCAGCATCTTTCGTAGCCTGTCTTTGGGAATCATTAAAATAAGCTGGAACTGTAATCACAGCCTGTGTAACTTTGTCACCAAGATATTTACCCGCATCATCTGCTAACTTCCTTAAAACTTGAGAACTCACCTCTTCAGGAGAAAACTGCTTGTCCAAAATAGGACATTTTAATTTGACACTAGATCCAGATTTTTCAACAGAATAACTAACTTC
>MWOU01000079.1 GCA_002025975.1 Prochlorococcus sp. HOT208_60m_813B04 | reverse complement strand
ATTGCTCCAGAAATAGGCACAGATTGAGAAAGGGATATTTGAGCATCTCCTGTTCCTGGAGGTAAATCAATAACCAAAAAATCAAGATTATTCCATTCAACTTGGTACAAAAATTGTCTGATAATACTATTAAGCATTGGTCCTCTCCATATAACAGGCTGACCTTCTTCTATAAGGAAACCTATTGATACCAATGAAATCCCAAATTTATTTATTGGTATTAACCTTTGATCACTGCCACTACCTTCTGTAACCTTTGGATTCTCTTCGGCAACTCCCATCATTGAGGGAGTATTAGGTCCATATATGTCGGCATCCAGCAAACCAGTTCTTAAGCCTAATTTAGCTAGAGAACAAGCGAGATTAACTGCAATGGTACTTTTTCCAACTCCTCCTTTACCACTGCTTACGGCTATGATATGTCGAATCCCATCAATCTTCTGCAATTCAGGAGCATGACTTTGATTTTGAGATTCTGTTTTGGAAGGGTTATTATCTATCTCTATTTGAACATCATCAATATCTTCAAAATCGAGTAGTACGCCCCTAA
>MWOU01000078.1 GCA_002025975.1 Prochlorococcus sp. HOT208_60m_813B04 | reverse complement strand
ACATCAAAGGAACAAAAGAATTTCTTTATTGAAATTTTAAGTATTCGAGGTATTGGATCTCAAATTAGTATGGGGATATTAAATAAATTCTCTATTAATGAATTAATAAATGCAATAAAAACGCAAAACAAAAAATTAATTTGTTCCGTACCTGGTATAGGACAAAGAATGAGTGATCGATTAATTTTAGAATTAAAAAGTAAATTTAAAAGTGAAATTCTATTTAATAAAGAACAAAGCAAAGATGAATTAGAGATTAAAGATCCTGAAATAAATAAAATTATGGAAGACCTTCAGTTAACACTTCAATCATTAAATTACAAAAATAAAGAAATAAAGACTATTCTGCCAATTATTATTAAAGAAGTTGATCTCCTTGCTAAAAAAGAAAATAATTTATCTTTTGAAAATCTATTGAAATTGGCTATGAATTATCTAGATAAGAATAGTAGTAATTTAGCTAGATGACGTAGTATCATATAACAAAGGAAAATAAATTTTATGTCATTAGATACAGCCGAAAAACAGAAGCTTATTGAAACTCATCAAGTACATCCAACTGATACAGGTTCAGCTGAAGTTCAGGTAGCAATGCTTTCTAAAAAAATATCAAAATTAAGTGAC
>MWOU01000077.1 GCA_002025975.1 Prochlorococcus sp. HOT208_60m_813B04 | reverse complement strand
TTCAGTCATAGATGCAATTGCTGAAGCAGCAAAAACTGGAGAGATAGGTGACGGAAAAATATTCATCACATCAATTGATTCTGTTGTAAGAATTAGAACTGGCGACAAAGACGAAGAAGCTCTTTAATTCAAAGAGTTTCTTTTACTAATTTTTGTATATATTCACTATTAATTCTTTTATTTGATTGACTTCCTAGGGTCATCCAAGCTAAATATTCATGATTTCCAGCAGGACCTACTAGAGGAGAAGCTATCAAATTCTTTATATTCCATTGGGAATTCTTAGCAGCATAAATAACAGACTCTATTGCCTCAGTATGGAATCTTGGATTGCGAACAACACCGCCTTTGGTGACTTTATCTTTACCCACCTCAAATTGGGGTTTAATCAAAAATATTCCCTCAATACAATCACCTTCTAATAAATTACCAATAGGTTTAAAAACTAACTTTAATGAAATAAAAGACAAATCAGCAACCACGAAATTTGGTAACTCTTTACTTCTAGATAAAAGATCATTAGGTTTTAAATTTCGAATATT
>MWOU01000076.1 GCA_002025975.1 Prochlorococcus sp. HOT208_60m_813B04 | reverse complement strand
ATTGCTGCTATTAGATGAAAAATTTCTAACAATTATACCTTTAACATTAATATTGGACTCTGAATCTTCAAAATTAATACCAGTATTTCCAATCTCTGGATAAGTAAATGTTAATATTTGTCCATAATAACTGGGATCAGTAATAACCTCCTGATATCCGGTCATTCCCGTATTAAAAACTACTTCACCAATGGCTGTACCAGAAGCACCGAAAAAGAATCCTGGGAATACGATACCATTGCTTAAAACTAATTTCGCGTTTTTCTTATATTGATTAGTCATCAATTTGAAATTAATTCATTTCCGGATAAAAATTTTTTTAAGAGTAAAAACTTTTTCCAAGGATCTCCTTGATTTATCGAAAATAAAGCTTTGTTAAATCCTTCATTTAAATCATCCTCAATACCTGCGGCCCAAAGCACCAAAGCAGAGTTCAAGGCAACTACATCAATATGAGATTTTTGTCCA
>MWOU01000075.1 GCA_002025975.1 Prochlorococcus sp. HOT208_60m_813B04 | reverse complement strand
TAATAGAAAACTTCTACAAGGGTAATTTTTCAAAATCAAAATTTATCATTTTTTTTTATGGAATAAATTCTATTATTTGAAAATATTTCTTTTAAATAATCATGGGCTGGCCAATCCTGGGGACAACAATCGATGGAGAAGCTTCGGGTGATTATTTTGGCTATTCAGCAAGTCTCTCTTCTGATGGAACTATCGTTGCTATTGGTGCTTATGGTGATGATTACGCAGGTACTGACAGCGGTAGCGTCAGCGTCTTTCAATATACAAATAATGATTGGTCCCAATTAGGTAATGACATTGATGGAGACGATGAAGGTGACAATTTCGGTGCTTCGGTAAGTCTTTCCTCTGATGGAACTATTGTTGCTGTTGGCGCTGACTTAGATGATTACGCAGGTACTAACAGCGGTAGCGTCAGTATTTTTCAATATACAAATAATGATTGGTCGCAACTAGGAACAACAATTGATGGGAAAGCTGAATATGATGTTTTGGGTACTTCGGTAAGTCTTTCCTCTGATGGAACTATTGTTGCTATTGGTGCTATCGGAGATGACTATGCTGGGGATGACAGCGGTAGTGTAAGCATTTATCAATATTCAAATAATGACTGGAACCAATTAGGGAATTTTATTGAAGGAGACGATGAAGGTGATAATTTTGGTT
>MWOU01000074.1 GCA_002025975.1 Prochlorococcus sp. HOT208_60m_813B04 | reverse complement strand
AATGTTTGATGAATAGAAACCTCTAAGGAATGATTATCGGCAACAGTTACTTTTACTGTTTTATCAGTGTTATTGTTGTCAGTCTCTGTTGATCTAATTACTACGATATACTCATTATCTCCATCAGAACTTATTGTTGAAGAATTCGTTGGGTTAGCAAAGAACAATTCACCACTGGAACCATTAATTCTGAAACGTGTAAGATCTTCTCCACCTGGTAATGACCAAGTAACATCCTTTGCAGCGGTAAATGTCAAAATAGATGTTTCATGAGCAGTAGTAAAATCTAGATTAGTCTTATTATTGATACCTGAATAAGAATTGCCATTTACATCATCAAAAGCGGTATCTGCAATTTGAACGTAATAAGAAGTTTGTTCTGCAAAATCATTACTAGGATTTATTGTTATAGTTGTTGTTCCATCTCCAGTTACTTTTGAACTTGAAACATCAAATGTTTCAAAAATATTGTCAGAGGAATCAAAAATAACAATTTCCCCATTGTCTGTATTTACAATTTCAGAAAAAGAAAGAGTTATTACAGAATTAATAAATATATCTATTGAAATGGAA
>MWOU01000073.1 GCA_002025975.1 Prochlorococcus sp. HOT208_60m_813B04 | reverse complement strand
TTATGCCCATCCCTGGAAGAGGTGTGAGAATATCTGAAAAAAGGATCACACCATCCGGTTTGAAAGCATGAAGAGGCTGCATTGAAATCTCATATGATAGTTCTGGATTCTCAGACCTCTCTCTAAAGCTTGGGTAACGCTCCCTTAAATCTCTATAGATTTTCATATATCTTCCTGCTTGCCTCATCATCCATACTGGAGGCCTATTTACTTTTTTACCTAATGCGGCAGAAAGTAGTAGCGGTAAATTTTCACCCATTTTTCAATTCAATATGTTTTTAAAAAAAAATTTTTAAAATTCCAACTTAAAAATCTTGCAATGCTAAGCCGAGCAAAAACGTTATATGAACATTTATATGAAGCACTAAGTTAAATGAGCCTTTTTATTTTTTTGATTGATGTTTGAAGATACTTACGCTTAATGGAGGCAAAACAAGTTCTAGAGCATTTTGATAATCATGAATATTGTAATTTATAGTTTCTTTACCTCCCATATTTCCTTTATTACTGCCTCCATATCTAGATCCATCTGAATTAAATATCTCCTTAAAAAATCCCTCTACA
>MWOU01000072.1 GCA_002025975.1 Prochlorococcus sp. HOT208_60m_813B04 | reverse complement strand
CATCAACTTCTGTAAGATCATTTTTTTTAAGTCTTTTTAAAAGGCCTTTATTAGATAATTGTGTAAGGAAAGAAAATGAATCTGTTTCTTCGTTAAGAGGGAATTTTGGCATTCTATAATTACCAAACAAATCAAATACTTCAACTTTTTTTGAAATTTCTACTGTATTATTCACTGCCTCAATAATTGATTGATCATCAATATGATCTTTAAAAAGTTCAAGCATTTCATTTTCACTTTTAATATATTCTGTACCTGTATATCTCAATCTTTTTTCATCACTTATTAGTTTTCCTGTTAATACACAAAGCAAAGCGTCATGTGCTTCAACATCCATACTTGATAAGTAGTGGGCGTCGTTGGTAGCGATGACTTTTATTTTGTGCTTCTTGCCAATTTTTATTAATTCAACGTTTACAATTCTATCCTCAATAGAGCCGTGATCTTGAATTTCTAAATAAAAATCATCTGCAAATAATTTTTTATACCAAAGAGCTATATCCTCTGCTA
>MWOU01000071.1 GCA_002025975.1 Prochlorococcus sp. HOT208_60m_813B04 | reverse complement strand
CTTTTTGGCATGGACATAGTTTTACTGCTAATCCTTTAGGTTGTGCTGCAGCTAACGCTAGCCTTGATTTATTAGAAAAAGAACCACAAAAATACCTTTCATTTGAAGAAAAACATTTATCTCATTTAATTAAATTTAAAAACTTACCTAATATAAAAAAGGTAAGGGTATCCGGCACAATTGCTGCTTTCAATTTAGATATTGGGAAGAAAAACGGTTATTTCAATAATATTGGGAAAGAAATAAAGAGTCTTGCAATGGAGCAAGGTTTATTCATTAGACCCCTCGGGAATGTTATTTACCTTTTGCCGCCACTTTGTATAACAGATGATCAATTAGAAAAAAGTTACTGGATAATAAGGCAAATCTTAGACAATCTTTAGATAAAAATTTAAGGTCCCTGCAGTATTGCATTTTCCACATCTTCTATATTAATACAGTAGGAAAATAGTCTTTTAGTTTCTTGTCCTTCACTTTCCCAAATAACACTTAAATCTTCTTGTTCAAAAATAATAGTTGCATTCCAATTAGAAAGTAACAGGTACCATTTAGATGGATTATTAACATCCTTCACAGCACCTAAATCAGTTAGCCACAATTCCAATGATTGCAGTGAATATTGGTTAATGGGTTTTTTAGTGAGATTCACAAATTTTTTAAAATATCATTTTACTAACCAAATAGGTATTGTATCTAATTCTTTGCCAGTAAAAGAGGCAATAAATATTGAACAAATCAAACTAATAGAAATGATAATAAATAAAAGAAATAACGAAAACAATTCCCCATTTGAAAAAGGTCTTCTGTTACCTACTAAACTTTGATTATTTGAATCGATTATTAAATTATTTAAAACTTGGGTATTATTCTTAGTTCTAGATTTTTCCTTTAGTTTGTTATCATTTATTTTCCTCAAATTACTATTATTCAAATTTTCATAAGCTTCCAAAACTTCTTGAAATTTACTTTTAGCATCGTTTATTTCTAAAGAAGTTGTATCAGGATGCAACTCAATGGAAAGTTTGCAAAATGCCTTTCTTAATTCATGATTGGATGCATTTTCATTTACACCTAAAATTTTGTAATAGGAAGTTTCCCCTTTCAAAATAATCTTTTATTGATATTCTAATAAATTTTTAATAAATAGAATGTATTTTATGAATGGTAAAAATTTAAATTTACAACAAAATGAAAAAACAAAACATTCCAGAAGAAATTTTTTCCTTAATAAC
>MWOU01000070.1 GCA_002025975.1 Prochlorococcus sp. HOT208_60m_813B04 | reverse complement strand
GCTCTTTCGATCTTTGTATACCTAAATGCACCACTTGTTTGGATAAGATATTCTCCAATTTCTGAATTGGAAACTATGAAAGCTCCACCGCTTCCAAATGCTTTTCCAAAAGTTCCAGTAATCATAGTTATATCTGAACGACAATTAAAACTTAAACCCCTGCCTTCGGGGCCCAAGATCCCAATTGCATGAGCTTCGTCAACTAATAATTGAACACTATTTTTTTTGCAAATTTCCGTTATTTCTCTGAGCGGAGCAGTTGATCCCTCCATGCTATAAAGAGATTCAACAACAACTAAAATGGAATTTTTTGTGGGGTTAGATTTAATAATTTTATCTTCTAAATCTTTTAAATTATTGTGTGAGAATCGAAGTAGTTTTGCTTGAGCAGCTTTGACTCCAACCAATCAAGAGTTATGGATCAATTTATCTGCTATTACGATACTATTTCTGTTTGCTAAAGCCTGGATAGCGGCTATATTTGCTTGAAATCCGCTTGGGAAAAGTAATACTTTCTCTTGATCAAGCCACTTGGCAAGTTCTGTTTCTAATAATTTATGTATTGGTCTTGAACCTGTAATAAACCTGGAACTTCCTGAACCAATGCCTTCTAACAAGCTTATTTCGTGAGCAGCTTTTATTAGATCCTTGTCCCTACTTAATCCAAAATAATCATTACTGCATAAGTCTATAAGTTGCGTATTTTGCGAATTCGAACTTAGAAGTTCGAAGGATTTTTTACCTAAAGAAAATGTTTTTAATTTACGGATTCTATTTTTTGGAATTTTTATTTTTTTCATTTTGGCAAAATAAAATATAGTGGATTTAATTAAAAAGATTTAGATTTACTATTAAAGTTTGCAAGGTATTTTTTGTTTATTAATATCTATATAGATCATATATTAAGAAGTTAACTCATCATCTCTTCAATCACAATTATTGCTTAATTTAGAGGAATATTTCCCCTTTCCGCTAGATGATTTCCAATTAGAAGCAATACGAGCTATTAATAG
>MWOU01000007.1 GCA_002025975.1 Prochlorococcus sp. HOT208_60m_813B04 | reverse complement strand
AATGCAGCATTTAAATGAATCCAGTGAGGTGAACCTTCATTCACTAAATCATCCATAATTCTATTAACAACTTCCTCATGTGATATTTTTATATCCCTAAAATTATTAATATAAAGCTTTAAAGACTTCAACTCATAGACTTTTAAATTAGGTTGATAAATAATATTTAGCTTTGCAAAATCTGGATAACCAGAAAAAGGGCACTTACATGTAAATTCAGGTAACTGAATAGAAATTTCATAAATTCTTTTCTTGTTCGGATTATCGAAACAAATTATTTTTGATTCTTCAATAATTCTTTCACCATAAAGCGGTCTTTGAGTCGAATCTTCTAATTTAGCTGTATTCATTTTTAGTAGAACTTTTTTACTAAACCTATATAAAAACTATATATAAAGAAAAAAATTCGCAAAAGTATCAACAAATCTAAGTATTACAATTGACTAAGTCAAAAGCTGTTAAATCTTATTT
>MWOU01000069.1 GCA_002025975.1 Prochlorococcus sp. HOT208_60m_813B04 | reverse complement strand
AGATATTTTGATTACCTCTTCATCAATTTCTACTAGATCAATTTTTGATATTTGAGAATATTTAACGCATTCTCTTGCTGTACCGCCGTCTCCTCCACCAATGATTAGTACATTAGATTTTTCCTCAATGCTACTTAATGCTGGATGCACAAGACACTCATGATAATATTTCTCATCTTTTAGTGATGTCATCCAACAACCATCAAGCATTAAAGCTCTGCCATAGTATTCATTTTCAATAACAATAATTTCTTGATATTGTGATTTTTGTTTAATTAAAACTTCTCCATTTAGACCGAATCTTGAGCCTTTATGATATTCATCTATCCAAGTTGAAATATTAGTCATTTGCTTTTAAGAATTTTTTTTTTAAGTTTTCCCTTGGCTATTTGCCAAAGCCTTT
>MWOU01000068.1 GCA_002025975.1 Prochlorococcus sp. HOT208_60m_813B04 | reverse complement strand
CCCCTATGAGCCTCTGCCAAAATTCCAGGCTGAAAAATTTGTTCTCCCGTACTTAATGAGGCAGCAACATCAATTGATCCAACAAGTCTATCTTCAGTTATACCAATGGGAACTTGAATAAATGGTGCCTCCCTTACTTTTTTTGGAATTTCTTCAATTTGATTCAAATATTCACTTCCAATTGCCTCCTCTAACAATTTATTAGTACTAATATCCCATTCCTCAGGTTTTTCTGGATCTAGGTTCCTACCAATTGGCCTTAAGGAAGTATTACTATTTCTCTTAGTTAACTTTTCCAGTATTGATTCATTATCTAATACCTCTATAGGAGGGAGTAAGGTATGCAAACCCCTTGCTAATACTGACTTACCTGTACCTCTTCCGCCAGCGATAATCACTCCTCCCAAACTGGGATCAACTGCTGCCAAAAGCAAAGATAATTTCAATAAGCTATGACCTGTAATTGCCGCCAAAGGGAAAGCTCTAAAAGAATCCTTTGACTTCATTAAATCTTTTATTTCTCCTTTTTCTTTTAACTC
>MWOU01000067.1 GCA_002025975.1 Prochlorococcus sp. HOT208_60m_813B04 | reverse complement strand
GGTTTCTTTAAGAGGAAACCTTGAGCTTAAAACAAACATAATTGTTTTTACTTTTAAAGGCCAACTTGATGCTTTCTCCGAAAAACAATTTAAGACTTTTGTTATCAATAACTTAAAAAATGATCTTCCATTCGTTATTGATCTTACAAAAATAGATTTTTTAGATTCCTCGGGTCTTGGAGCTCTTGTACAGACTGCTAAAGAATGCAATAAATTGAAACTTGGGTTCTCTGTCGTTGGCAATTCCAGAGTAGCTCAAACAATTAAGCTTGTTCGTTTAGGTGATTTTCTTAATTTGAAGTCAAGCCTTGATGATGCATTAAATTATTTAAAAAATTGAATTATTGGATTCAAAACTTAGTTCCATATGGATCTCCCGAGGATATAGGTGTCATTCAACTCGCTTGGCTTGGGGATTCGGTATGGGAGCTTCACCAAAGATTAAAATATGTTCATTTCCCTTTAAAATCTAAAGATCTCCATTTATCTGT
>MWOU01000066.1 GCA_002025975.1 Prochlorococcus sp. HOT208_60m_813B04 | reverse complement strand
AAAATTATTAATAGACATCCATATATTTTCAAAAAAAAAGAAAAAGTATCTCTAGAAAAATCGCAACAGATTTGGGAAAACATTAAAAATTCAGAAAAAGAAACACCTCATATGGAATCATCAATTAGTAAAAATTTAAATATGAAAATCAAAAATTTACCACCAATTGTTGGAACAGATAAAATCACAAATGTTGTTAAAGAATATGGTTTTAAATGGGAGAGTACCGATCAAATTTTTGAAAAGTTAGAAGAAGAGATTAATGAATTAAGGGAAGCAATTAAAAGTAATAATGATTCAGAAATAAAAAATGAATTTGGGGATATTTACTTTACCCTTCTGAATATTTCAAACTTTTTAAAAATAAATCCTGAATCAGCTCTTCAAAAAACTAATAAAAAATTTTTAGACAGATTTTCAATCATTGAACATCATGCAGGC
>MWOU01000065.1 GCA_002025975.1 Prochlorococcus sp. HOT208_60m_813B04 | reverse complement strand
AGGACCAAATGTTGGCGGAAACTATATAGTTGGTTGTTTTATGGTTGTAGTGCTGGGTGGAGTAGGTAATTTATTAGGAACAGTACTTGCATCATTTGGAATAGGAATAATGACCGATTTAATTGGAGCTGGAAGGCTCTTATCAATATGGCCAGATATGCCTTTACCTTTATCAAACACAATTAACTTTTTTGCAACCACAAGCATGGCAAGAGTAATGATATTTGCACTTATTGTTATATTCTTACAATTTAAACCTACAGGTTTATTTCCTCAAAAAGGAAGGATGGTTGAGAACTAATGTCCTTAAGTAAAATTAAATTTGATAAAAAAATAGTATTATCATTTTGGGTAATATTAATAGCTTTAATTATTGCAGCACCAACTATACTCCCTGTATTTAGACTAAACCTTCTTGGTAGATACTTATCCTTATCCATAGTTGCACTTGGTGTTGATCTTATCTGGGGATATACAGGTTTACTAAGTCTTGGACAAGGGATATTTTTTGCACTAGGTGGATATTGTGCAGCAATGTATTTGCAAATAACCAGCTCCTCTGAATTTCCAAATAATATTCCTGAATTTTTTGCTTTATATGGTGTTGAAAAATTACCTTTTTTCTGGGAAC
>MWOU01000064.1 GCA_002025975.1 Prochlorococcus sp. HOT208_60m_813B04 | reverse complement strand
TTGTCAGAGGGAACTACCTGGCTTTCAAAATCACAAGTTATGGAGGGTATTCCTGAAATGGTTGATGAAGTACAAATAGAGGCAGTTTTCCCTGATGGGACAAAGTTAGTTACTATTCACAATCCAATTAATTAATTATGAGTAATTTAATTCCTGGGGAAATAATTCCTGAACAAGGTGAAATCGAATTAAATCTTGGTAAGGAAGTTAAAACAGTAACAGTTTCTAATTCTGGAGATAGACCTGTACAAATTGGCTCTCATTATCATTTTTTTGAAGCTAATAAGGCTTTAATTTTTGATCGAGAATTAACATTTGGTATGCGTCTTGACATTCCTGCAGGAACAGCAATTAGATTTGAACCTGGAGATACAACTGATGTCAAATTAGTTCCATATACAGGTTTAAGAATTGTATATGGTTTTAATTCATTGGTTAACGGTTCTTTAGATACTTAAAAAATTATGTCCTACAAAA
>MWOU01000063.1 GCA_002025975.1 Prochlorococcus sp. HOT208_60m_813B04 | reverse complement strand
AAAAGCAAAAAGGGTTCCACATCTTCCAAACCCAGTCAATACTTCATCGGCAATTAACAAAGAATTATTATTTTTTATAATTTCTGAAACTTTTTTTATAAACTGAGGCCTAACCATATTCATCCCTCCTGCTCCTTGAACAAGTGGCTCAAGGATTACTGCAACTGTCGGGGTTTTAAGTAGAGTTTCTAATTTTTGGATCGCCTTATTTTCTTTATTTTCTACTTCTTCATCGTTCATCCAAGTTGAAGGCCATGGGACTCTTCTAACTGGGAACATAAGATTATCGAAATTCTCATTAAAAATATTTCTTTCACCTAAAGCCATTGCTCCAAATGTATCACCATGATAGGCGCCATCAAAAGCTACTACTTGAGTTCTTGTCTCTCCTATATTTTGCCATGATTGGAAGGCAATTTTTAAAGCGACTTCCACTGCAGTAGAACCGTTATCA
>MWOU01000062.1 GCA_002025975.1 Prochlorococcus sp. HOT208_60m_813B04 | reverse complement strand
TCTAAAGATCTCCATTTATCTGTAGTAAATGAAGTAAAAGCAAAATCTCAATCAAAATCATTAAGTCAAATTGAACATTTATTAAATTCAAATGAAATTGATCTAATTAGGCGTGCTAGAAATAAAACAAAGAGATATCCAAAGTCATCAGATCCTAATGTATACTCCAGAGCAACTGGGTTTGAAACTCTTATTGGCTGGCTATTTTTAAAAGATCCTCAAAGATTATCAAAACTTTTTGAATACTTAGAATTAAAAATTAATTGAATCTATGAAAAACTCCTTAAATAAATTTCGCGGAAAAAATAATAAAGAGCACAAAAAAATTCAGAATTTGGTTATTACTCAAAAAATACAAATCGTTCAGAAAAAAATAATAGAGTTTTGAACAATGCCGCTAAAAATAAGAAAGTTGAAAATTTAAAAAAAAATGATGAAAATTATACTTTTTCGTCTTTAAAAAGAAGAAATCCAAGATTTAAATCTAATACAGAATTTCCTAATAAAAATTCTGATATGAATCAAGAGTTTACTAATAAAAAAAATTTTGATGATTGGATATGGGGTAAACATTCGGTTTATGAGGCTCTTAGTAGTGATAGATCGATTAATAGGATTTGGTGTACTTCGGAAATTTTTTCTTCAGACAAATTCTATATTTTGCTTAAGGATCTAAAATCTAAAGGAGTTCTTATTGAAGAAGTTTCTTGGAACAGGCT
>MWOU01000061.1 GCA_002025975.1 Prochlorococcus sp. HOT208_60m_813B04 | reverse complement strand
TCCCATGCTCTTTCCCTAAAAGCCCAAGGCGCAATAAAAACTTCCACAAGTCCGTGAAGTGCTGCCCCTACTGGTAGATGATCAAGAACCAGCAAACTATGAGAGAGGATAAAAAGAAAGCTTGCAAAATATCTAAAAAAAACAAATTGCCAATTACTAGAACTCATGCTTTTTAGATTTTTATGAAATATACTTCAATGATCAAAATAATGATATAGATCGACTCAAGAGATATTATTTTTGGTAGCCATAAATACGAATAAAGATATAAAGCTAAAGTAAAAGTTACTAAACGATGAAATATATGTTTTCAAGTTATCAGCCTAAAAATAGTTTTGATGAATACTTTAAGGACAATGTTAACTCTGCTAGAGAAATACTGATTCCACTTCTTTCATCTTTAGATAATATGGGACTTGAAGAATTAAACAGGAATCACTCTGCAGCAAAAAAATTATTACTAAGACATGGTGCAACTTTTAGATTAAACGATACTGGTTTAAAAGGTA
>MWOU01000060.1 GCA_002025975.1 Prochlorococcus sp. HOT208_60m_813B04 | reverse complement strand
TTGTAATCGAAAATAATAGATGATTTACTTGTTGCTGTAGAGTTTTGATTTCCAATCAAATTTACAAGAAGTTCTTGTAATCTACTACTTGTAATTGGTCTTTCCAGTTTACCTTGGTTTGCTAAGGATAAAGTACCCGTCTCTTCAGAAACAACAATACAAATACACCTGTCAAATCTTTCTGTAACTCCTAGTGCAGCTAAATGTCTTGTGCCGTATCTACTAATTCCTTGCCTCGATAGAGGTAGTATTACACCGGCAGATATTATTTTGTTGCCTTTCACAAGAACTGCTCCATCATGTAAGGGTGTATCTGTTGCAAAAAGATTTATTAAAAGGTCAGTTGATAATTTCGCTTCAATATTTGTACCTGAATATAAAAAATCTTCAGGTCTTAAATCACTCCCCAAATCTACAACGATTAAAGCACCTCTTCTATTTTGAGAAAGTTTACCGGCAGTATCAACTAACTGAGTAATGGTAGTTGAAGTTGCTCTAAATTCCTTTGGTGGATTCCCTAGTAATACAGCTAGCCTCCCAGTGCCTAATAATTCCATTAATCTTCTTAACTCTCCTTGCCAAAGGATCGCTAATGAGAGAGAGCAGGCGAGGACTACAGCATCAATTAATTTTGATGTTAGTGGTAAGTATGCATATCTTTGAATAAACCATGCGGATGATACTAAAAACAAATATCCCCTTAGAAGCCATAATGTCCGTTGTTCTTTTACTCTGGAGAATAATAATAGTCCGAAACCAACAGCAAATAAGACATCTAATAAAAGCTTTAAATTTATAATCCCCCAGA
>MWOU01000006.1 GCA_002025975.1 Prochlorococcus sp. HOT208_60m_813B04 | reverse complement strand
TTAAAGAAGTTAATTCAAAGAAAATTATAATTGGTTACGATCGTAGATTTATGGCAAGTGAATTTGCTAAGCAAATTGTTCCTTTTGTAAGAGGATGTGGTTTTGAACCGATCTTATCTAATAGCTTTGTTACAACTCCCTCTTGTAGTTTCTATGCCAAAGAAATCGGTTGTCTTGGAGCGTTAGTAATTACAGCAAGTCATAATCCATATAATTGGCTAGGTCTGAAAATAAAAAGCTTTAATGGATGTTCTGTTGACGAATCTTTTACAGGTGAAATTGAAAAAAGATTAATGCTTGGAAATTCAATTGAAAAAATAGATGGTGTTAATCAATTGGTAGATATTAAGAAATTTCATTTAGATAGAATTAAATCCCTTTTTGATATTGACTTTATTTCCAATAGATTGAAAAAAATGAAATTGAGAAT
>MWOU01000059.1 GCA_002025975.1 Prochlorococcus sp. HOT208_60m_813B04 | reverse complement strand
ATTTCAGGAAACATTGGAAGACTAAGAACTTCTGTACAAATTCTCTCTGTATTTATGAGTTTTTTTCTAGAAAAATTTTTATTTTTGTAAGCTATTTGTGAGTGTATTGGAATTGGATAATAAATAATTGAATTAATACCTTTTTCAAAAAGTTGTTGTTTTACCAAATTCCTTAAGAAATAGTATTTTTTGTAATCAGTATCAAATAAATTTGAAAAATCTTCATTTAAAAAATATTTATCGTTTCTTAATTTGATGACAAATTGATTCCAAGAATGGGAAATTGAATCAGAGCTAATTTTTGGAAAACTAATAAATGGATTTTTTTCTAATAAATCAAGGTAATTTTTAGCGATTTTTTGGCGATTATTAATCCATTTTGAAATATATTTAATTTTGATATTCAATATGGCAGCTTGAATGGTATCAAGTCTGCTGTTATATCCAATTTGGGTATGGTGATACCTTATTGGGCTGCCATGAACAGCCAGTTCTCTAATTTTTTTTTGGCAATCTTCTGATCTGAAGTTGTTACTGCTCCACCATCTCCAGCAGCTCCTAAATTTTTAGTAGGGAAAAAGCTAAAACAGCCTATATCCCCGAAACTTCCAACTTTGGAAGTTTCCCACATTGTGCATGTTGCCTGAGCACAATCTTCAATTACTT
>MWOU01000058.1 GCA_002025975.1 Prochlorococcus sp. HOT208_60m_813B04 | reverse complement strand
TGATCTTCAATTAAAAGCTCCAAGAATAGGAAATTATGATACTGAACTAGTAAAAGAGTTTTTTATTGCCTTTGTAAATAACAGTGGTATTACTCTGCATATTAATCAAATACAAGGTAGTAATTCACATCATATAGTTGAGGCTTGCTTTAAAGCTTTTTCACGAGCAATGAGAATGGCTACCGAGATAGATCCAAGAAGATCTAATTCAATTCCAAGCAGTAAAGGAATGTTAGAAAAACAATAAAATAGGAATTTTTTCGAATCAGCCACATTTCAGTTGAATTTTGGCGAAAATAGCTTAAGTGATTATTTTATTGTGACTAATTTACAAGATAAAAAATTGCTAATAATTACCTTGATTTATTAGAAAAAAATCCATTTATCAGTTTTCCAAAAATTAGCTCTGATTCGATTACCCAT
>MWOU01000057.1 GCA_002025975.1 Prochlorococcus sp. HOT208_60m_813B04 | reverse complement strand
TTTATCTTAAATCCTGGATATAAATTTATTATTTTTCTTATTTTCCCCCTCTTTTTGCTGTGACTCCTTATACCTATTAATAAATCATAAATAAAGTTAAAAATGTCTTCTTTACTTTCAAATATCCCAACCCTTTGAGGCGATCCTTTTTTTTCCAATAAAGGCTTTGTTTTTTCATAAGCTATTTTGTATTCAAACCAAGGAATGGAAGGCCAAAGATGATGAATGAAATGGTAATTTTGGCCCATTATTAATGAATTCATAAATTTGCTTGGATAAACTCGAGAATTTATCCATTTATTTCTTGATCGAACTGGTCTATGGGGTAAATAATCAAAAAATATTCCTAAAGTGACGCCTACCATTAAGGCTGGGCCGAACCATAAATTATAAATTAAATTCATAAAGTCAAATTTCAATCCTGCCAAGATAATTGTTATGAATATGGATCTTTCAATTCCCCATTGTAGTAATTCATATCTTCGCCAGAGTTTTCTTTGAAAGAAAAACATCTCATGATAAAAAAATCTTGGAGCAATTAGCCAAATTGGACCAAAAGTACTGACAATATGATCTGGATCATTTTTTGGGTGATTTACGTGAATATGATGTTGTAAATGAACTCTCGTAAAAACTGGGAAGCTAAACCCTAATAGAATAGCTGAGCCATGGCCCATTGCTTGATTTATCCAAGGAACTGGATGAGCAGCTTTATGACAGGCATCATGAATAACAGTACCTTCAATATGTAAAGCTAGAAAAGCAGTGGCTACAAGTAAAGGTAAAGGCCAAACACCTCTATACCATTGCCATATGCTAAGAAAAGCGAGAAAATAACCGCCAAAAAATAAACCTAACGTTGG
>MWOU01000056.1 GCA_002025975.1 Prochlorococcus sp. HOT208_60m_813B04 | reverse complement strand
AATGAATTATCTAATAGGTTAAATATCCCACTATGGGAGGTTCTTAATGATAAGCAAAGTCTTGAAGAAACAATAGGCCGATCATCAAAAGGAATTAATAAATTTACTGAAGTTATGAATGATCTAATGTGTTACCTAGAAAATTCAGGGCCCGCTCAACTGTTACAACTTATATTAGAAAAAAGTGGTTATTTAAGTGACTTGCTCTCTAGTGGGACTGAAGAATCTGAAGATAGAAGAAATAACTTACAAGAACTAATTAATGCAGCTACTCAATATGAAGAAGAAACAGAAAGTGGAGATGTAGAGGGATTTCTTTCTACAGCAGCCTTAACAACTGATAATGATACGAAGAAAAATAATCCCAACTCTGTAACTCTCATGACTCTGCATAATAGTAAAGGTTTAGAATTTCAAAATGTTTTTATCACTGGGCTAGAACAAGGTCTCTTCCCTAGCCATAGATCAATAGATACTCCCTCACTTCTTGAAGAGGAAAGAAGATTATGCTATGTAGGTATTACTAGAGCTAAAGAAAGAGTTTTCTTAAGTCATGCCAGAGAAAGAAGATTATGGGGTGGAATGCGTGAAGCAACAATTCCCTCAATATTTCTTTCAGAAATACCTGAAGATTTAATGGATGGCGAATTACCACAAACTGGTGGTGCTTCAATTAGAAGAGATTGGCATCTTG
>MWOU01000055.1 GCA_002025975.1 Prochlorococcus sp. HOT208_60m_813B04 | reverse complement strand
ATACCGGAAGATTCAAGTTGAAAAATACCTTCAAGATCTCCTCTCCCAATAAGCTCAAATGTTTTTCCATCATTTTGAGGTAACTCATCAATATTTATTTTCTTTCCAATAGATTGATTAACAAGAGAAACTGTTTTTTCAATCATCGTAAGATTTTTAAGACCCAAGAAATCCATTTTTAATAAACCAAGTGATTCGATATCATCCATTGAATATTGGGTTATTATTTGTCCTTCATTATTTCTTTGAAGAGGTACAAGTTCATCAAGAGGGTCTGATGCGATTACAACCCCAGCAGCATGAACGCCATATGTTTTATTAGTTCCTTCAATTCTCAAAGCTAAGTCAACCCATTTTTTCACCCTATTATCATTAATGTATTTGTCTCTAAATTCTTGGCTAGGAGAATTCTTATGGATCATTTCATTTAGTTTACAAGGTTTCCCTCTTACGACCGGTATTAACTTAGCCAATTTGTCCGCTTCTCCATATGGTATATCTAAAACCCTTGCAACATCTTTCAAAACCGCCTTAGAGGTCATCTTATTGAAAGTAATTATTTGCGCAACTTTATCCTCTCCATAACGATTAGT
>MWOU01000054.1 GCA_002025975.1 Prochlorococcus sp. HOT208_60m_813B04 | reverse complement strand
GGACTCCAACCCATTCATGTGGCAAAGCATTTACCATTTGTATTGGAAGAAACAACATAAGAATAAATAAATATAAAGGAAGAAAACATTTAAATAGTTTCGACAAAAATACATTATTAAAAGTAAGCATAATTTTTCTAAATTTGAGATGAGACAGTCTAAAAAAACAAAAAGGGATAATTCCTAGACTTTGAAAATGATAAGATTTACTATAACCAAAAGAGCTCCTATTTTTTGGGACAATTTTAAAAAACTTGCTTTCAAAAACTTTGTAACTAAATTGAAAATTTATTTTGAAAAGACTTAGAGTTTAATTTCCTGAATTTGTACTCCAAATCTATAATCTGTTTCAAGATCGCATAAACTCATTCCAAATATCTAATATTTTTTATAGGAACCATGAATCTCTTAAAAAAACAAAAAATAATAAAA
>MWOU01000053.1 GCA_002025975.1 Prochlorococcus sp. HOT208_60m_813B04 | reverse complement strand
TTTATATGTATATAATGATAAAAATCCTATTAGCGATCATAATATTAGAAGAAAAGAGCAAATATTAGCGGCTAAAGAAATAAGAGAGAAAAAGAGATATAAGGCTAAAAAATTTATATAGGAATTTTAAATTATTAAGAATTTGATTTTAAAATTTTTTAAATTTTATTATGGACAATAATAGTAAAAAAAAGTTTAATCTTTTTGTATTATTTGAGGTTTCTTTTTTTGTTAAACGAGATAAATCTTTATAAAATTGCCGAGTTATTTTGTCTTCTTTATCACTAGGCCATAGTAAGTCTGAGCCCTCTTCATATTCTTCTTTATATCTTTCTTTATTCAAATTTTTTTATATCGTAATAATTTAAATTTTACTTATTGCAAATGCTTAAAAGTGATGTTTATTAAATTTGTATATTTATTTAAAATTTATGCTGATTAATCTTCCAACTTTAGTCTTTACATTATTATCTCCATTCCTTATTTTTGCAGTAATAGTATCGGTTTACTTATTTCATTAGGAAGTATTTAAAATAAACTTAATTAATTTAAGGGTGTATGATGCCTACTTTTTCTAATGCAAATGATAAAACTGCAATAACAGCCATTAGTGTTAAGATCTTGTTCTTTTTGATGAAATCCATAATGCATATTAATAATCTATTTATTAAATTCTTATATAAAATAATAAATAATTAAAAATATTATATCAATTACAATGGAACC
>MWOU01000052.1 GCA_002025975.1 Prochlorococcus sp. HOT208_60m_813B04 | reverse complement strand
TGAAATCTATATCAATCTTTAATTTACTAATTTGTTTTCTACTTACAATGAATATTTCGTGCTTTTCATTGAGTAGTGTTGGTACTAATTCTTTACCAACAAATCCAGTGCAGCCAAGTAGTAAAAGACGCATGTTTTATAGATGTTTATTATTTAAGGCTATTAAATTTTTTAGACGTTTGTAATTATTATTCCGGTATAATTTTTTTTTAATAGTTTTCAAACAAGTTTTTGTATAATAGATTTCAAATAAATTTCTTGAAATTATTATGACAGATTCTATTCCAAAGAAACCTCTCAAGAAAGGAAGCTTAGTTTTTGTCGATAAGGAAAATTATATAAAAAGTATCGAAGCTCTAGCCAATGATAATGATCTGCCTAATTATGTCTTCATAGGTCCAGGAGAGATACTTTCAGTCAAAGACGAATATGCTCAGGTTCGATGGCGCAGGCCTGTTCCAGATGTTTGGTTGAAACTAGATCAACTTAAGGAATATATTCAATAAAATTTTTATATCTAAAAGTTTTTATTTTTTTTCTCTTTAGACATCTTTGATTGGATTCTCCTTGCTTCTTTGATCATTTCTTTGCCATCAAATAAGTAATTATCTACGTATCCTTGTGTATATCTATCAAATTCTGATAGCGC
>MWOU01000051.1 GCA_002025975.1 Prochlorococcus sp. HOT208_60m_813B04 | reverse complement strand
AGAGGTACTTCTGCTATTCCATAATGAGGATTCCCAGCTGACTCGTCATTCCATTTACCTGCCGTTTTGGCCCAATCACTAGATTTTGCTCTTAATGTTATTTCTCCATAATTCCCATTATAAGCTGGTTCCCCAGTCCCAAAATTTGTGTAATCCCATGTTGTCCCATCTACCCAAGAAAAAGTTGTTCCGCTAAGAGTAAAACCTATCCAATATGAATCGCGGAAATAATCTGATCCATCAGTATCAAGATAGTAATAATTTTGACCAGCAAGATTATCAACTAACCACTGGTTTTCTGTAGCGTCATCTATCGTTACAAGATGTCCTCCAAGGGCAATAGCATTAGTTTCTGCCTCATCCCATGTAGGACCTTCAACATATGTATAAAAACTATTATTTCTTATTGTCATTATTTATCTTTATATTATTAAAATTTTAAGTAATTAAGTACTAAAGAAATATTTTAATCGCTTGATGTGATTATTTTTTTGGGAATTAAGTTTTATTAAGTCAATACTAAAAAATCATATCTTTATTAAAAACTTATTAGCCCCTAGCTCTATTCTTAGCTCTATTTGTACGTTTGAAACACTTCAGACAATAAAAAACAAGGTCTTTGTTCCCATGCTATTACTAGAGTCGGGGCGACAAGACTCTAACCTACGACCTAGTGCTCCC
>MWOU01000050.1 GCA_002025975.1 Prochlorococcus sp. HOT208_60m_813B04 | reverse complement strand
ACCCTATCAATTTTTAAATCGCACAATACAATAATTTTCACGAAATTAACCCATCTAGAAAGTGCCTTTGGAGTATAGATGTGTAAAAGTTTCTATAGAAAAGATCAAATCATCAATGTTCTAAACAAATTTATTTAGAATCCCATATGAATAATTTACAATTCAGAGAAAATTCTACCTTTCTCCAAGGTTTTAAAAGTATTTGTTATGTCATCATATAGTTTTACTGAATGGACTAAACTATTAGATGCTTCTAGTTCTGATATTTATGGGATTGCATTAACTACTGCAAATGATGGATCTATTTATATCACTGGTAATACAACTGGCGATTTAGATGGTCAAACTATTAGTGGACAGCAGGATGCCTTTATAAGTAAATACAATTCAGATGGTACAAGAGAATGGACCAGACTTTTAGGTTCATTAGGAATTGATTTTGCAAATGCAATAACAACTGGAAGTGATGGATCTATTTATATCACTGGTAATACAACTGGCGATTTAGATGGTCAAACAAATAATGGTTATGATGATACCTTTATAAGTAAATACAATTCAGATGGTACAAGAGAATGGACCAGACTTTTTGGTTCTTCTAATGTTGATAATGGAAAAGCAATAACAACTGGAAGTGATGGATCTATTTATATCGCTGGTTATACAGGTAGCGATTTAGATGGTCAAACAAATAATGGTTCTTATGATGCCTTTATAAGTAAATACAATTCAGATGGTACAAAAGAATGGACCAGACTTTTAGGTTCATTAGGAAATGATTCTGCAAATGCATTAACAATTGGCAGTGATGGATATATTTACGTTGCTGGATATACAAGAGGTGATATTGATGGTCAAACTTTTAATGGTGGTGATGCGGATGCCTTTATTAGCAAGTTCAATCCTGATGGAACAAAGGAATGGACCAGACTTTTAGGTGCTTCTGCTTGGGATTATGGATATGCATTAACTACTGGCAGTGATGGATCAATTTATATCACTGGTAGTATATATGGAAATCTTGATGATCAAACTAATAGTGAATTATATGATGCCTTTATTAGCAAGTTCAATCCAGATGGAACGAAGGAATGGATAAGACTCTTAGATGGTACTGATGATGATTATGGAAGATCAATAACAACTGGAAGTGATGGATCTATTTATATCACTGGAACAACAAGTGGTGATTTAGATGGTCAAACT
>MWOU01000005.1 GCA_002025975.1 Prochlorococcus sp. HOT208_60m_813B04 | reverse complement strand
CTAGAAAGGATAAATCAAAAGTTGTGGGATGTTGAGGACGAAATTAGAATTAAAGAATTAAATAATGACTTTAAAAAAGATTTTATAAAATTAGCTAGATCAATTTATAAACTTAACGATAAAAGATCGGAGATAAAAAAAAAGATAAATAAAAAATATAACTCTATAATTATTGAAGGAAAAATATATGAAAAATATAATTAAAATTTTAATTCAATTACATTGGCAGTTAAATATTTTCCCATTAGAGATTTAATTTGATAATTTACATATCTGATATTTAAATCTGAATGTATTAATGATTTTAAATACACAGTATTATTATTTATAGAATAAATTTATAGCTACCATAAGAATCATAATCACTTAAATGTTTTGCAGTAAGATTATTTAATTTTAAATTATTCTGGAATCTAACTTGAATTTAAA
>MWOU01000049.1 GCA_002025975.1 Prochlorococcus sp. HOT208_60m_813B04 | reverse complement strand
AGAAGTCGAATTTAATAAAAGCGCTATATTGGAAGCCTCAAGAGAAAAAATAGAACAAAGTTTATTTCTTAAGAATAAAAAAGTTATTTTTACAAGTGGGGCAACTGAATCTAATAACTTGGCCTTATTAGGTTTTGCTAGGAATTTCTATAAAAAAACAGGAAATTATGGACATATTATTACCTTAAAAACGGAGCATAAAGCTGTTTTGGAGCCCTTAAACCAACTAAAAAAAGAGGGATTTATGGTTACAGAAATTAATCCTGAGAAAGATGGCTTAATTTCAGAAGAACAATTCAAAAAAAAAATAAGAGAAGATACATTTCTGGTTAGTGTCATGTTGGCAAATAACGAAATAGGAGTTATTCAGCCCATAGAAAATATTTCAAAGATATGTAAATCGAGAGGAATAACATTTCACTCTGATTTTGCACAATGTTTAGGTTATATGGCTTTAGACAATCTTTTATCAGATGTAAACATGATAACGATGAGTTCTCACAAAATATACGGCCCTAAAGGGATAGGACTTCTTTTGATTGATGAAGAAATTAATCTTGAGCCTTTAATTGTTGGAGGAGGTCAGGAATATGGTCTTAGGTCTGGCACATTACCTCTTCCTTTAGTAGTTGGCTTTGCTAAAGCAATAGAGATAGCAGTTCTTAATCAAAAAAATAATGCTGAGAAATTACTTTTTTATAGAAATAACCTTTTAGAGGGGTTGTTAAAAAATAATTCTGGTTTATTAATTAATGGCTCCATAGAAAAAAGATTACCTCACAATTTAAATTTGACTGTATTGGATTTAAACGGAGCAAAGTTTCATAAACTTTTAAAATCTAAAATAATTTGTTCTACTGGATCTGCATGCAGTAGTGGTGAACCATCTCATGTTTTACTAGCCTTAGGTAGATCTCTTCAAGAAGCAGAATCTTCAATAAGGTTAAGTATTGGATTAAGTACTAATTCAAAAGATATAAAACAAGCAATTCATATTCTTACAAATACAATCAGATCATTACGATAGAAATTATTGGTTTTTAATTTAATTGAGCAATTCTTAATTTTCCACTTCTAGCTCTTTTAT
>MWOU01000048.1 GCA_002025975.1 Prochlorococcus sp. HOT208_60m_813B04 | reverse complement strand
TTTTTCTAAATCTTCTGAATCTTTTAATAAGTAAAGCATATAATTTCCCTTTAACTTCTTCATCCAATTTAGTCCTCTTAAAAATCTTTTATCGACTTTAATATTTTCATTTAAGATTGAGATAATTTCCCATTTATGAATTATCGAAATCACATTAGTCAAATTATCGTGTTTGCATATTTCAGCTAGTTCCATCCTTATTCGTATGCCTAGTGCAGGAGGGTAAATCATTTTCTGATGAGTTTCTGAACTTTTCCATGGCCATTTTCTAACTGTTTCTTGAGATTGTTTGAGGGAATTATTTGAAATATTGAAATCTAACCTTGAAGCATATTTTGCACATCTAATTAATCTACTTGGATCATCTGAAATACTATTACTGTGAAGTAAGTTCAATCTTTTACTTTTTATATCAGAAATTCCTCCATAAAGATCATAAATTTCCCTTGTCGAGACCTCGAAAGCTATTGAATTTATAGTGAAATCTCTCCTCTTAAGATCCTCCTCAATAGTACTTTTATTTACTATGGGATTTAAGCCAGGAGCAGAATAAATTTCTTTTCTTGCAGAAGCAATATCAATTTTATAGTCATTAATATTTATTTCTACAGTGTTGTATAAATTAAATTCCTTTATTAAACATAAATCTACATTTACAATATTTTTTTTAATAAATTTTGCAAGAGAAATAGAGGATCCTTCAATAACAAGATCAATATCTACAGGTTTAGAAAACGATTTTTTGTGGAATTTACTAATTAATAAATCTCTTAAATAACCGCCGACAAAAGCTACTTTAGTATTGTTATTAGATTCTATGTATTTAGCAATTAGGTTATATAAATTAAATGGAGTTTTGATTAATTCCCCTTGGATGTAATCAGAGATATCGTTCATGAGTTTTAACTTACATAACGAATTGGAGCTAATCTTGGATCTAGAATTTTACTTCCTTTATCACCAAATTTTACGGCTAAAGATATTTTTTCCCCACTCCCAAAAATATGTATGATTTCACCTTTCCCAAACTTTGAGTGAATTAGCTTATCTCCAACTATCCAGCTTTTCCCTTTACTGGGACCTGA
>MWOU01000047.1 GCA_002025975.1 Prochlorococcus sp. HOT208_60m_813B04 | reverse complement strand
GCAATGAATTTACAAGAACATCCTGTATAAAAATCGAACTTAATACATCTTCTTCACCTCATTTAAAAAAACTTCTTGAAGAAGAAAAAAATTACTAAAATATTCCACTACGCTAGATTTGATGTAGCAGCTCTAAAATGCAATCTTGAAATTAATACAAAAAATATTTTTTGCACAAAAATTGCTAGTAAGTTGGCAAGAACTTATACAAATAAACACGGCTTAAAGGATTTAATTAATGAATTGTTAGGTATAGAACTGGACAAAAGCTCGCAAAGTAGTGATTGGGGTAGCAACGAAGATTTAACAAAAGATCAATTAGATTATGCAGCAAATGATGTTAGATATTTAATTGAAGCTATGCATAAATTAAAAGTTATCTTAGAAAGAGAGAATAGATATGAATTAGCTCAAAAATGTTTCGAAACAGTTTCTGTACATGCTGATTTAGACATACTAAAATTCTCAAATATATTTGAACATTAAAAATCAGTCTTCAGTTAAAAAATTATCTTCACCATCAAGAGTTTCCATAAGCTTATCAAGTATTCTTGAGGAACTTAGTTTATCTCCATCATTTTTTGCACAAATTTTTAAAACACTTTGCGCAACTTGTATTTTTTCTTGAATAGTTTTCGATCCTTCTTTTGCAATTTGAATTTCTACTTTCTTTTTAGCAGAAGATAAGCTTATACTCATAAGTTTTGCAATCTCTGCACAAATTTTTAGATATTGCC
>MWOU01000046.1 GCA_002025975.1 Prochlorococcus sp. HOT208_60m_813B04 | reverse complement strand
GCTCTCAAAACTCCTATGATTAATGCGGGAATGGTTTTTACAGATAGGCATTCTGGAGGTATAAATTACCCAAAAGGGGGTGTAGGAACCATAGCAGAGAAGTTAGTTACTGGTATACAAAAATTAGGAGGCAAAATAAGATACAAAGCTAATGTGACTGAAATTCTTTTAAAGGATAAGAGAGCGGTAGGAGTAAAGCTTTCAAATGGGGAAGTATTATATTCAAACATTATTGTATCCAACTCCACTAGATGGGATACATTTGGTTTAAAAGATAATACTAAAGGATTAATTTCGAGTAAAAACGTTCCAAAAAGTGAATATAAATGGTCAGAAACTTATAAACCCTCACCCTCTTTTGTTTCGATTCACCTTGGAGTAGAGAAAAATCTAATATCCGATAATTTTAATTGTCATCATATAATCGTTGAAAATTGGGATGAATTAGAAAGTGAAAAGGGTGTGATTTTTGTTTCTATACCTACTTTGCTTGACTCGTCTTTGGCTCCAGATGGTAAACATATCGTACATGCATTTACTCCTTCATCAATGAGTGAATGGGAAGGCCTATCAAGGAAAGAATATTTGCAAAAGAAAGAAAAATATTTTTTATTTCTTGTTGAAAAAATATCAACTATTCTTCCTAATCTTGAACAAAATATTGATCACAAAGAAATTGGTACTCCCAAAACCCATAAAAAGTTTCTTGGAAGGTATGAAGGT
>MWOU01000045.1 GCA_002025975.1 Prochlorococcus sp. HOT208_60m_813B04 | reverse complement strand
ATAATAATACCAGCATTACCAAGTTCTATCTTCTCAGTTATTGCAGGGGGAGCTTTAGGTTTTAAGAGTGGCTATTTGACAATTGTTCTAGCTGACTTTATATGTTGTCAAATTGCTTTTTTCATAGCTAGAAGGTATGGCAGATTACCTGTTAAAAAGATAGTTGGAGTAAAAGCAATGAAACGTATTGAAAGTTTCAATCAAAATCAACTTGAAGAAAATTTCTTTTTAATGACAGGTTTACTTATGACAGGACTTTTCGATTTTCTAAGTTATTCAATAGGTTTAGGAGGTACACGCTGGAGAACTTTTACTCCTGCATTAATTATTAGCCTTTTAATAAGTGATTCAATTCTGGTTGCTTTTGGAGCAGGAATAAGCGAGGGGAAAAACATATTACTTGTGGGAGCGCTTTTAGGAATGTTTGCGTTAGCTACTATCTCTGGATTAACAAAAAGTAAAAAACCAATATGGTTTATTAATTGGTTTAGCAATGTAGGGAGTTATCAATCTCGCTTCTTTTACTCTTTAACTAAAGGTAAAATTTATAAGAAATAAAAAAGATTCAATCAAATATAAAAAACAAGATATAACATTTTCGCAAACAATAACTATATAAATAATGATTTATGCAAGAATAGGAATCGATTAATTTTTAAAGTTATTAGATGACTCCATTTAGACCAACTTCATATGATCGCCCTGGAGAACAAATATCAACTACTCCTTCTGGATTAAAAGTAACTTCTGCAAAGAGATTAATGGTGGATTCAATGGTAAGAATGATACAAAAAGCAGAAAATCATTCCGTAGAAGATAAACTTGACGAAGAATCTAACAATAATTAATCAATTCATTGAGAAAAGTATAGGAGAGTGGAAATCTATTAGAAGTACTCACACTTTAGCTTTTCAGGAATTTGAAAACTCAACTAGTAAAATATATATAAAACATATCAACAAAAAAAATAAAAAAGTCGTTGAAATTTTTAGAAATTATAAATTTAGTTTAAACCTGGAGAGCATAGCCATTTC
>MWOU01000044.1 GCA_002025975.1 Prochlorococcus sp. HOT208_60m_813B04 | reverse complement strand
CAACATATGGTGAGGTAATTTTTAAAGGGAAATCTTTAGTAGGTAGAAAGGAGCATAAAATAGCCAGACTTGGAGTTGGAAGAAAGTTCCAAAGTCCAAGAATCTTTGAAAATCTAACAGTTAAAGAAAATCTTGAAATATCGGTAACAACGCCAAAAAGTCCCTTAAACCTTATAAATAAAAGTATTAAGGATGAGCAGCTTAATGAGATTGATCGTCTTATGAAGATTGTTAATTTAGCTCAAAAAGTTGATTCTAAAGCTGGATCTTTATCGCATGGCCAAAAACAATGGCTCGAGATAGCCATGTTAGTAGGTCAGAAGCCAGATTTAATGTTAGTAGATGAACCTGTTGCCGGTTTAACTGATGAAGAAACTGATCTTACCGCTGATTTATTAAAATCTTTATCAGGCGAAAATACAGTAGTGGTAATAGATCACGATATGGAATTTA
>MWOU01000043.1 GCA_002025975.1 Prochlorococcus sp. HOT208_60m_813B04 | reverse complement strand
CCCCATTTTTGATATATTTATCGCCTTCTTTTATAAAATATTCTACGTTTGAGATGGAAAGCTTTTTAATCTCATTTGAGAGCACTAGGAAGTCTTCTGGATTCTTTATTTCTGCATGAACTTCATTTTTGTAAGGAACGTTTCCAAAAAATATAAATAAAATTGGGAGTAAATTTAAGAATTTCATTTTATTTTTCAATTATTAAAATTTATAGTAACTTATTGCAGATTCATCTACCTACATTTTTTAATGCTTTTTCTTCCTCTTGAATCATTTTTTCATTAAGAAATTTATTAAAGTCCTTGATTGTAAAGTTTAAGTAACCATTAATTTGGATTGGTTTATCAAAGGATAAACAAAATTCGCCCCTAAAGTTCGGAGGTATTTTGCTGTAAGCAATTCCAATTGGAATAATAGAAATAGAGCTTGTTTTTTTTGTAGCTAATCTAGCTAATCTATATAGTCCTTCTTTGAGAACTAATTTTTTCCCATGCCTATTAATTTTTCCTTCGGGGAAAACAACTAATTGTTCTCTTTTTTCTATAAGATCAATCGCATATCTTAACACTGAGAGAGATGGCGATAATTGATTTATCGAAAAACATCCAAGTCTTTTTAAAAACCAACCTTGTATTCCTCTCATCTCGGATTTAGTAACCATAAATCTACAATCCTTTTTTGTGACCCTTCTACCCATTGCCATAGTGAGTATTAAGCCATCCCATCTTGATCTGTGGGTTGGAGCCAAAATGATAGAGGAATTTTTGGGAATCGAAAAACCATTTTTTAATATTTTCTTTTTTCTAAAAAAAATTTTCAAAACAACGTCCTGGGTAACGAACATTGCAATAAATCCCAATACAGGGTTAGATCGGAAGAGCG
>MWOU01000042.1 GCA_002025975.1 Prochlorococcus sp. HOT208_60m_813B04 | reverse complement strand
GTATTGAGCACGATCTGTTACTGAAATCACACCTCTAGCATCAAGTAAATTAAATGTGTGACTACATTTTAAAACATAATCAAGTGCAGGATAAGTTAGTTTCTTTCCAATTAATAAATTTGCTTCATCTTGATAGATTTCAAATAATTTCCTGAGATTTTCGGGATTTGATTCAGAAAAATTATATGAACATTGCCCTTTCTCAAATTGGAGCCAAATATCTCTATATTTTAGATTTTGATTCCAGTTTAAATCCCAAATACTTTCCTTATCTTGCAAGAACATTGCAATTCTCTCTAAACCGTAAGTAATTTCAATTGGTATTGGTTGACAGTCTACTCCTCCACATTGTTGAAAATAGGTAAATTGAGTAACTTCCATACCGTCAAACCAAACCTCCCAGCCTACTCCCCATGCACCAAGAGTAGGCGACTCCCAATTATCTTCAACAAATCTAATATCATGATCTTTAGGATTTATCCCAAGAGATTCTAGAGATTTCAAATATTTTTCTTGTATCCCGTCAGGAGAAGGCTTAATTATTACCTGATATTGAAAGTAATGTTGAGCACGGTTCGGGTTTTCACCAAATCTTCCATCTGTAGGTCTTCTACATGGCTCAGCATATGCAACGGACCAAGGTTCCGGTCCAATAGCTCTCAAGAAAGTATGGGGATTCATTGTGCCTGCACCCTTTTCCGTATCGTAAGGTTGCATAATCAGACAACCTTCATCAGACCAGAAATTATTAAGATTTTGGATTATATCCTGAAAAAACATCAAATTTTAAAAAAGTGGAGAATTTAGCTCAATGCCATTAAATATAATAACAAAGCTTAAAAACAAAAAAGTTTTCAACTCTGAGT
>MWOU01000041.1 GCA_002025975.1 Prochlorococcus sp. HOT208_60m_813B04 | reverse complement strand
GTTCGGAAAGTTTTTTAAAAATTTTTTATCATTAAAAGCAGGCAAAGGTGAGGCAACCCAAATTCCCCCATTTTTATAATTCTGAGATAGGTAATCTTTTTGAATAACTTCTAAAGACGCCCACCACATTCTTCTGGATGAATCATCATCCACATATATAGTTTCAACTCCTTTAATCAAAAAGTCTTGAATTTTTTTTATCGTTATTTGAGATTTCATCAATTTCTTAGTGTTCTAGAACGTTTAAATATGGATAAAACAAATCCGATAGATATAAAATTAGTCACCAATGACGTTCGACCATAGCTCATAAAAGGAAGGGGAATCCCAGTAACTGGTCCTAATCCAATAGTCATAAATAAGTTGATAATTATTTGAAATAAAAAAGTTGAGGCTATTCCAATAACAATTAGAGATTCAAAGTTAGTTCTAGCAACTGTTGCAGTATTAATAAGTTTTTTAATCAAAAAAAAGAACAAAAATAAA
>MWOU01000040.1 GCA_002025975.1 Prochlorococcus sp. HOT208_60m_813B04 | reverse complement strand
TGCAGTAGGAGCTCCAATATGAATACAATGACCAGCCCATGCTAAAGATCCTAATCCTACTAAACCAGCTATATGGTGGTTAAGCATAGACTCAATGTCTTGGAACCACTCCATTTTTGGAGCTGCTTTGTGATAATGAAAAATTCCGGCATGAAGCATAAGTGCAGCCATTACTACAGCACCTATTGCTAAGGCCATCAGTTCACTTTCATTAGTTATTCCCCATGCTCGCCACATGTGGAAAATTCCTGAACTTATTTGAATTCCGTTGTAGTTAGCTCCAAGATCAGCATTCAGCATTTCTTGGCCAACTATTGCCCATACTTGCTGAGCTCCTGGTTTGACATGAGTTGGATCAGCTAACCAACCTGAATAATTAGAAAATCTTGCTCCATGGAAAAATGCTGCACTCATCCATATAAAAATGACTGCAAGATGTCCAAAATGAGCTGAAAAGATTTTTCTTGTTGCTTCTTCAGCATCGCCTGTATGCACATCAAAATCATGTGCGTCAGCATGCAAATTCCAGATCCAAGTTGTAGTTTTTGGACCCTTAGATAATTTACTTGACCAGAAACCTGGTTTATCTAATTTGGCAAAATCAATAGGTCTTGGATCGACCTTTACAGGATCTTCCAAAACTTTTTTGTTTTTTTCTCCACTTTCTGGTGGGCTGATGGTCATCTAGCACCTCGAAAATAATTGACATTAAAGCCGATTGATCGGATCTCGAACATACTTAAAATGATAATGTTCAAGAAAACGAATCCCTCGAAACTTTAAATATTCGTTTCAAAAATAATAAGG
>MWOU01000004.1 GCA_002025975.1 Prochlorococcus sp. HOT208_60m_813B04 | reverse complement strand
CGCGCGAGTTTTAGGTACTCGTATCTTCGGGTGTGGGAGTTCAAGTCTCCCCGACCGCACTTGTGGAAATTCTGATAGATAGTTTGTTTATTGATATCAACTCTTATACTTTAATTAAGGAGTTAATTAAATGAATATTTTGATATTTTGTCTGGGAACTTTTTATATTTTGGTTGGGATCATTTTTCTAACAGTACCGATAATTTATCTTGAGCTCGGTAAACCAAAAGACTTAATAAAAGCTTTTTTAAATTTATTAATAGGTTTGATATTAATTATTAAAAATAAAGCACTAGATGGATCATTTTTGGTAATTTTCCTTTTTTTAACAGTACTAGTTATTTTTTATCTAGTAGAGCTTTTTTTATCTAGATGGTACCAATTGACAGACAACGAAAAGAAA
>MWOU01000039.1 GCA_002025975.1 Prochlorococcus sp. HOT208_60m_813B04 | reverse complement strand
TAGATACCGTAATAACTAATGCTTTGATCGTAGATCGGTGGGGAATAATAAAGGCTGATGTGGGTATAAAAGATGGAATGATTTTTGAAATCGGTAAAGCTGGCAATCCTGATATCCAAGATAATGTCGATATTATTATTGGTGCATCAACAGAAGTAATAGCTGGAGAAGGCCATATGCTTACAGCAGGATCAATAGATACCCACATTCACTTTATTTGTCCCCAGCAAATTGAGACAGCATTAGCCTCTGGAATTACAACCATGTTGGGAGGAGGAACTGGGCCTGCAACTGGCACAAATGCTACTACATGTACTCCGGGTTCTTTTCATATTTCAAGAATGCTTCAATCTGCAGAAGCATTTCCCATGAATTTAGGTTTTTTTGGAAAAGGAAACTCAACAAATGAAAGCAATCTAATTGATCAGGTTGAAGCTGGTGCGTGTGGTTTGAAGCTTCATGAGGATTGGGGAACGACTCCATCGACAATAAATTCTTGTCTTAATGTCGCAGATAAGTTTGACGTACAAGTATGTATTCATACTGATACTTTAAATGAGGCAGGCTTTGTTGAAGATACCATCAACGCTATTGCCGGAAGAACTATTCATACTTTTCATACCGAAGGAGCAGGTGGAGGTCATGCGCCAGATATTATTAAAATTTGTGGAGAAAAAAATGTTCTTCCTAGTAGTACTAATCCAACAAGACCCTATACGAGGAACACACTAGAAGAACATCTTGACATGTTAATGGTTTGTCATCATTTAGATTCTAAAATCCCAGAAGATATTGCATTTGCTGAATCAAGGATCAGAAGAGAGACTATTGCAGCTGAGGATATCTTGCATGATTTAGGTGCCTTTTCAATAATTGCTAGTGATTCTCAAGCTATGGGAAGAGTTGGTGAAGTAATCACAAGAACTTTTCAAACCGCTCATAAAATGAAAGTCCAAAGAGGACCTCTATCAGAGGATTCTGATAGGAACGATAATTACAGAGTAAAGAGATACATTTCTAAAGTTACAATTAATCCTGCAATAGCTCATGGTATTG
>MWOU01000038.1 GCA_002025975.1 Prochlorococcus sp. HOT208_60m_813B04 | reverse complement strand
ATATTCAATATAAAATTAAACTTGGATTAGCATATGCAGAATCTGGTGAATTTATAAATTCGATTAAAGTCTTCGAAGAATTACTAAATCAGGAAGGTGATAATTTAGAGGTTTTGAATAATTTAGGCAGATTAAATAAAGAAATCACTGCTATAGCAAAGTCAATTAAGTATTTTGAGAAAGCAATATCCTTAAATGTTGATTTTCATAAACCCTATATTGAGCTTGGTATTTTATATGCTGAGCATGGACAGTTAGAAAAGTCAATTAGATTACTAAATAAAGCTTTAAATTTAAAAAAAGAATTTATTGAAAAAAAAGACTTTAAAGGAAAGGAACTTATAAAAAATAAATCAGAATTGGCAACTATTTACTGGAATCTTTCATTATCGAATCTTCTTTCAAATAATTACAGTGTTGGATTCAAACAATATGAATTTAGGATATGTAAAGAATATCCAATCGCACCGCATGTTAGACCAATATCGGAAAGAATAACAAAAAAAATATCTTTAAAAAATAAAAAAAAGATTCTTCTTGTTAGCGAACAAGGTTTAGGAGATACAATTCAATTCGTTAGATATTCTCAATACTTAAAAAATAGTGGTTTTGAAGTAATTTTATGTGCTTTAGATAAACTACATTCTTTATTTAAATATTCGAATGTTTGCGATAGTTTAATTTCTCAAATTGATGCAGAAAAAGTTTATGACATTCCATGGGCAACACTACCATCATTACCATATCTACTTAACATAAGACCAAATAATGTACTTGTTAGAGATAAATATATTTCTGTTCCAAAAGAGAGAATTAAGAAGTGGGAAAGAATTTTAAAAAAAGATAAAAAGCCTATAGTTGGTATTAATTGGCAGGGAAATCCTAATGTGGAAAAAGGTAGCGTTAAAGGAAGATCTATTCCTCTTAATGAGTTTAAACTTTTAACAAGTTCTTCTTATCAATTGCTTTCTTTACAAAAAGGTTATGGATTAGATGATTTTGAAAAATGTACTTTTAAAGAATATTTCGTTAATGAACAGAAAGAAATAAACGAGACTTTGGATTTTGTTGATACCGCAGCAATAATAAGTTGCTGTGATTTAGTTATTACTTCTGATTCCATGAATGCACATTTATCAGGTTCTCTTGGTAAAGAAACATGGCTGTTATTAAAACACGTGCCTGATTGGCGTTGGGGGACAAAATTTAACTTTACACATTGGTATGATTCTTTGAAGCTTTATAGACAAAATTCAAATTGTTTATGGAAAGATGTATTTAAGATTGTTGCTAATGATTTAGAATTAAGATACTCAAGGAATAAAGATAATGTTTAAAATCCCAATCTCTTTAGGTGAATTGGTGGACAAAATTACAATTTTAAAAATTAAATTGAAATTTCTTAATGGTCATAGAAAAGTTAATGTAAAAAAAGAATATGATCTCTTAAATGATGTATTAAAAGGTTCT
>MWOU01000037.1 GCA_002025975.1 Prochlorococcus sp. HOT208_60m_813B04 | reverse complement strand
CCAGGTAATAATATCCCTCTATCTGGAAAAGATTTGCGCTCTGCCGTAAAAGATTTGAATCAAGATAATTCTTATCCTTCAAATCAGAGGCCTTCTTTAGGTTGCAATATAAAATGGACTCCTGGTAAAGAACCAAGTTGGTTTAAATGAATTAAAATTATTTTTACCCATAGAAATATGGTTTAGGGTTAATATATTCAATATGCAGATACCTCCATTTACTTTAAATAGGCAGTACCAAGAAATTGGCTCAGAAATTGAGAGTGAGGTTTCTAAAGTTTTAAAAGGAGGTCAGTATATTGGAGGACAAGAAATTGCCAAATTTGAGGAGAGTTTTTCTAATCTGATTGGCGTTAAAAATACTATTGGATGTAATAGTGGAACTGATGCTTTAGTATTAGCTTTGCGTGCATTAGATATTGGTGTGGGTGATGAAGTTATTACCTCATCTTTTAGCTTTTTTGCAACTGCAGAGGCTATTAGTGCAGTTGGTGCTAATCCTATTTTGGTAGATATAGATCCAGAAACTTATCTCATTAATACCGAACTAATAGAACAAGAAATAAATCCCAAGACCAAGGCAATTATGCCTGTTCATTTATTTGGGAATGCAGTGAATATGACCTTAATAAAATCTTTGGCCAACAAATATGACTTAAAAGTAATCGAAGATTGTGCTCAGGCAACTTGCACAATGTGGGAAAATTCCAAAGTTGGTAGTATTGGCGATATA
>MWOU01000036.1 GCA_002025975.1 Prochlorococcus sp. HOT208_60m_813B04 | reverse complement strand
TTTTTTTATTTTTATATATTTTATTAGTTAATAGCAGTTCAGAAAAACTGTACTGTAGATTCATTTATAATATTGAGATTGATTTTCATTATCATATTATTTAATTTAATTTAAATGATTAATTAATTACTAATTTATACAAAATGTTGTATTATTTAGGTAGTTTCATATTGAGCAATGAAAGAAAATAATCTAAAGCTAAAGAAATTAATTAATTTTGGTCCATCCGGAAGAGCTGTCGCACAACCAATTGAGAAAAGTTTATTGGATAATATTTTTGAACATTTAACAATGGAAAGATATGCCAATGTTCAATATTTTTCCATTTACCTCTGGTTTCAAGAGCGTGATTTAAATGGATTTGCTTCTCATTTTCTAAGTGAATCACAAGGTGAAATGGAACATGCTCAGAAATTTGCAGATTACTTAATCGCAAGAGGACAAAGTGTAAAATTAGATGAAATTCCTGCACCTGTTCAAGCATGGGATTCAATAGAGGAACTGGTTTCTTATTCTTTCAACATGGAGGCTGATTTAACTTCATCTCTGCAACAACTTTATTCTATTTCAGAAAGAATTTCAGATACAAGAACTAACGTATTTTTAGATCCAATCATTGAGGCTCAAACAAAATCAGAAGATGAATTCGCAAACATACTCGGCAAAGTAAAGTTTGCTTCTAATCAACCTTCTGCAATCTTATTGATAGATAGTGATTTAAAGAAAAAATAGATTACTTTCAAATTTATTTTCATTCAATGTTCTTCTCGTTATTTCGAAAAGTAAATTAGAAAAGTTGATTTTCTCATTATTATTTTTATTTAAGAGCTCAGCTATTCTATAAATCTCTTTAACTCTTATAGAAATATTTTTGTTTTCAGAAAATAACCTTCCCTTCAATGCTTTATTTTCTGTAGTTTTGTATGATTGCTTTATATTTCTGAGCCTGTTCGATAAAACATCAACTTCCATTAACAAGTTGTTAGTAAGTGATTGTGATTCCTTCATATTTTTATAGCGGCGATGTTTCAATAAAAGAAGGAGCAACACTGACTGTCTGAGTTCCAATAGGAGCAATTAATAACTCAGATGATCTTAATTTAGAAATTAATCTTGTTGATGTTACTCGTGTGGAACCGATTAATTCACCAATCCTTTCATGAGTCAACCTAAAAGGTAACTCACACCATTGACCACATCTTCTACCTAGACGATTTACTAGTATTGAAAACAAAGCTTGTAATCGCTGTTCTGCATTTCCTAAGTGCCTAATCCTGAGGAGTTGCAAAGTCCATTCATTTACAGCATCGAAACCAATATTCTCATCAATATCTACATTGCTGTGAAACGACAAATCTGTTAGTGCTTCAACGCAGACTCCTTCGCTACATAAAAGGTCCGTTCTTAATTGATCTCCTGATTGTAAAAATGCGAGTGTCATTCCTTCAGTCTCTTCACAAGGACAATAAACTCTTGCGATTCCACTTTCAACTTCTAGACATGTCCCTTTTGGCCTTGATGAAGGATCTATTAATACGGATTGTCCAGTTATTATCCTTACTGATTTTGAAGGAGATTCTCCATAAATATGGAAATTCATTAATTTGAATATGATAATGAGAATTATTATCAATTATGCACCATAAAATTAACTATTGCAATAGATTCTCATTATCATCAAAGTTTTGAAGTTTTTCTTTACATAGTATTTAGGAATATAATTTAGATAGAACTGTAAGTTATTTATTTTAGATGAGCGTAAATAGAGTTTGTTTTAATTGTGGAAGTTCTTCATTCGTCTCAGATCGATCTCTAGGAGGTAAGATCGTTTGCTCTAAATGTGGATCTTCTTCATTTAAAAATAAATCCTCTTCCTTTTTAAAAAGTAAAAAATTTGTATTTCTTGCTATTGCGATAGCTATTTTCATAATTGTTATTTAGATAATCTGTTTATATTCCAAAGTCCATTTTTTTTTGTTATTTCTACTTGAATACCATATAGCTTATTAAGATTTTCACTATTTATAACCTTATTTTGATCTCCATCAGCGATTATCTTGCCATCTTTTAGCATTATGACCCGGTCATAAATTTGAGTAATCGTTGAAATATCATGAGTGACGCAAAAAATTTTAGTATTTAATTTTGATAATTCATTAACCTTATCAACAACAAGAAATTTTGATTTATAATCCAAATTGGCAATTGGTTCATCTAGAATTAATATCTGAGGTTTTTTGATTAACGCCCTTGCAATGAGAGAAATTTGTTTTTCTCCATCTGATAAATTGGAAAATCTCTTTTTAGATAAATTAGATATATTCATTTTCTTCATGATTTTTTCGACCTTATAAGAATCTCTTTCAGATCTATTTTGTACGTAACAATATTTTCCATATAATCCACTTAAAATTAAATCAAAAACTTGTAGTTTTGGATTTATTCTATTTTTTATATCATTATTAACGGTACTTATTTTTTTTCTTAGTTCCCATAAATTTATAAGTTCTTTGTCAAATATCTTCAGTTTCGATTCATTAGCTACTACTGGGTATATGTTTCTATTAATTATTTCAATTAAGGATGATTTACCTGAACCATTTGGTCCAATTAATATTACATTCTCTGAATACGCTATCCTTAAATTTAAATCTTTAATTACTCTAGAACCATTTTTAAAACAATTTATATTTTTTGCGTCAAACCAAAATTTATTTAACACTAAAACTTATCACTCCAAAATATAATTAATTGAATTGAGCTTAAAATAAATATAAAAAAATAAAGCCAATTTAACCATGTTGGTCTATTCACTTTTTTCATAAATTATATTATTAAAATAAAAAATATAAGTGGAGCAGCAAATCTTACAAATGTTTTTCTAATAATATCTATATTATTTGCAATTTCTAATTTCTTTATCTCAGGAGGATATTTCAATATCACTTTGTCATAAACATCAAAATTTTGGATTTTATTAATATTTTTCCATGGTTCATCTTTATCTTCAGACTTCTTGTACCATTTCCAAAAATAATTTATTATTCTGTCTTCTCCCAATAATTTTATTTCATCCTTATTTATAAATCCCATATCGTGATTATATGTTTGTGTTTTTAAAATCATATAATCTTCATCGAATATCTTATAAAAAATCTTTCTTTGAGTCTCTTTAAATAATAAGAGGTTATTAAGTAGTTTATTTTGTAGAAATTTTCTATAGTGTCTAACTATTACTCTTGCTTTGTTGTTTCCCAGAGGAATATGATCTAAGACTTGTAAATATCTTGATGAGGAAGGCTCGCCTTTGTATATTAATATCCTTCCGGGAGGAATATATTTTATCCGGATAAATTCTTTTGTAGGGTCATTCTTGTAATAATAAATACTTTCAATGTATTTGGGATTAATATTAATTTTCTGGTTAAAACTAACTAATACGTTTTTATTCACGTCTTTATCAGGGATTGTATCGCCATGAACCCAAAAGATATGAAGGATATCTAGGTGATTTTCAATAATCCTTGACCAATCACACTTGAAGTCAACTAATACCTCCTCAAAGACATAATCCTTTTGATAAAACCCATTTTCATATAGTTCGTAGTTACTTATAGGTGTATCTTCACTTATATTATTTAAATCAGTCTCAGATTTTTTAGAAAAATGTACAAAAATATATCCATTTTTTTCTGAAGTTTTGTATTGAGATAAATGAATTCTTTTAGCGTAGTTATCGTAGTTATTATCAACTATATGGCGACATGTTATTCTGTCGAGATTTTGGCAACTTCCCCCAGACGAAAACTTAGCACCATGATATGGACAGGTTATTACTCCATCTGATAATGTCCCTCCAAAAAAGGAGGCCCCTCTATGTGGACAAATATTTTTAATGCATCTAACGTTTTTATTTTCATCTCTATAAATAACAAGAGGCTCATCATAGAGCGAAAAATAATATAGCTTATTTTTTTTTAGTTCTTTAGAGGGACAAATTGCATACCAACCAAATAAACCTATATTTAATTCTTTTTGATTTTCTCTAATATCAAACGAGTCAATGTTTACTACCGTTCCTTTTTTAAATGGCTTAAGAACGGTATTAAAGTCTTTTGATTTAAAAAAATTAATTTGTCTGTTTTCCATAAATTAATTTCTTTTTTTTAATGACTGTTGATCTTTCGGAACTATAACCCAAGTAAATAATCAATTTCTTATAAAAAGAAAATTCTCTATTATTTGTAGCAATAATTATGTAGTTATTGAAAAATATTGAGCCTCTGTCGTACCTATGTATCTTTATTTCATGTTTTTTGTATCTTTTGTAATTCTTTCAAATTTTTTATGTAATCAATAGCATCATCAATATTTTTGTGGAAATTGCATTGACCCAAATAACAACCTATAAATCTTAAGAATTTTCTCTTGCCACCACTAATTTCATATCTATGTATTGTGCCCCCATCTATAGGAGCATAAATAAGTTCTGGAAGTGCCATATTATTTTGTTTTTAATACTTAATTAAACAATAATTCATGTTCAAATACATTTCCATAGCTCAATCCATATATTTAATAATTAATTTACTTATTTTTGGATAATTATTTATTGAATACCCAAGTATTATTTGTTATCTATTAATTATTGATATGGATTTTTTATTATGCCAAAAGCATTAAGGAGTTTTTTAAAAAAACTACCAAAAAAATTCAAACTTTAAAATACTCATTTAGAGAGTTTTTATCTTCTAAG
>MWOU01000035.1 GCA_002025975.1 Prochlorococcus sp. HOT208_60m_813B04 | reverse complement strand
GGATTATTTTTTTTTCTTAGGGCTTCTAGTAAAGATAGAACAACCATCGTTGAGATTTCATCTCCTCAGCAGCCAATTGAGGTTTTAAATGGTTTATGTGAATGGCTTAATTTGAGGGGATGGAAGCAAACAGGAGGAGATTTTGAACAAAGAATTTTAATATTTAAGGGTCAAGTTGTTTCTAGTAAATTTTTAGCAATATTTTTAGGTTTTCTTGGCGGTTTTGGTTCTTGTGCTTTGGGATTAGTAATTATTCAAATATATCCTGAATTAGGTTGGTGGCCTATCCTTTTGGGATTAATTGGTGGCCCTTTGTCTGGAATTGTTTATTTTAAAAAATCAGCAAGAGAAGAGAAATTTGAATTAAGGTTGATCAACGAAAATGAAAATGAGTTAACTTTTATGAGACTTAGAGCCCATAGGGATGAATTAATCTCTTTAGAGAATGAACTCGGAGAAAAACTTCAATTGAAAAGTGACGGTTCTTTATTTAAAACACCTATTTAAAATATTTTAAAATTTTATTCGATAATTTTTAATCAAAAATATAATTCTCCATACAGAATTTCTCTAACTCTTTATCATTTAACCAATCTTGGGGTTTTGTAAAAATTGATGTGAGAAATTCCTCTCGAGAATTTTTTTTCGCTTTATATCCATATTCCCATCTAGCTAAAGGCGGCAAAGACATTAATATAGATTCAGTTCTGCCATTTGTTTGTAGTCCAAAAATCGTCCCTCTATCCCAAACTAAATTGAATTCGACATATCTACCTCTTCGATACAGCTGGAATTCTCTCTCTTTTGATGAATATGTTTGAGAAGCTCTTTTTTCAATAATGGGCAAATATGAAGGGAGGAATGCCAGCCCACAGTTTTCCGCTAAAGAAAATAAATTTTCCCAATTTAAGTTTAATTTGCCAATATTTTGTGAAGCTTTTGATGCTTCTCCATTTTGATTGTTTCCTGTGTAGATAATGCCTGAACCATCTTGATAATCATAAAAAATACCTCCTATGCCTCTAGATTCATTTCTATGCTTTAGGAAGAAATATTCATCACACCATGGTTTGAAAACTTTATGTAAATCTTGATCAACTTTCTCACAAGCTTTTTTATGCTCATTATGAAAATTCTTTACATCAGAAAGATAAGGATAAAAAGGGGTTAAATCTGCACCTCCGCCAAACCACCAAACAGGACCGGCTTCGAAATATCGATAATTCAAATGAACTGTAGGAATATAGGGATTCTTAGGATGTAAAACCATAGAAGTTCCCGTAGCAAACCATTCATGACCTTTCGCTTCCGGCCTTTGTGAGATTATAGATTGAGGTAATTCTTTTCCCTGTACTTCCGAGAAATTTACGCCTGCTTGCTCAAAAATAGAACCATTTTTCAATACTCTTGATCTTCCACCGCCACCTTCGTCTCTTAGCCAGGATTCCTCTGTAAATTTCCCTTTGCCATCAATATTTTCAAGTCCTGAACAAATTTTGTCTTGAAGAGTTAATAAGAGATTTTTAGTTTTTTCTCTCGAGTTTTTAGGAGGTTCTTTCAACATGTATTTAGTAAATCTTGATGA
>MWOU01000034.1 GCA_002025975.1 Prochlorococcus sp. HOT208_60m_813B04 | reverse complement strand
GTATTTCTTTCACATCCAATGCCAATCCATAAAACGGGAGGGTGCCAAGTTGTTTCATGATTTTCGAATATACTCACATGAAATGTTGAATCTGGTTTTTCAATTTCTTTTTCATTAATTTGATTAATATTCTCCCCTGATTCTGAATTTTTCCATAAGCTATTACCAGATAATTGTTTGCAAAATATCTCTTCGTTCTTAGCTTGTTTTATTACTAGTTTGGACCAATCCTTTATGTTGCCAGATCTTTGCCAACCCCATTGATTCCCAAATGCATCAAGATTTAATAAGCTTTGATCATTGGAATTATTAGTTTCTATTATTTCGCCACCAAGTAAATTAGCAATTTGACATGCAATATTTTGCGTATTTGACTGATGCAAACCAATTAAAGGAACTATCTTGGAACACTTGTTATCTATAACTATTACTCCAGGATCTTGATCTTTTGAGGTTAAAAAAGAATTTATTATGCGTATTGATGCAGCGATGGAGCCAAGTTATATGGATAT
>MWOU01000033.1 GCA_002025975.1 Prochlorococcus sp. HOT208_60m_813B04 | reverse complement strand
AACAATCGTTCAATAGCATGGGGTATTGCTCAACAACTTTCAAAAGCTGGAGCAGAACTTGGAATAACATATTTGCCTGATGATAAGGGAAGATTCGAATCTAAAGTTAGAGAACTAACTGAACCGTTAAAACCATCATTATTTCTTCCTCTTGATGTTCAAAATCCAGCTCAAATAGAAGAAATCTTTAAAAATATAAAGAATAATTGGGGGCAAATTGACGGATTAGTTCACTGTTTAGCATTTGCAGGACGCGACGAATTGATTGGAGATTATAGTGCCACCACTTCAGAGGGTTTTGATAGAGCTCTCAATATAAGTGCTTATTCATTAGCACCTTTATGTAAAGCAGCAAAACCACTTTTTAGTGATGGTGCTGGAGTTGTCTCATTAACTTATTTAGGATCAGAGAGGGCAATTCCTAACTACAATGTGATGGGAGTTGCCAAAGCAGCTTTAGAAGCTTCAGTAAGATATCTTTCCGCAGAACTTGGTCCCGAAAAACAAGTCAGAGTAAATGCAATAAGTGCAGGGCCTATTAGAACACTTGCGAGTTCTGCTATAGGTGGCATTTTAGATATGATTCACAATGTTGAAGAAAAGGCTCCTTTACGCAGAACAGTCACTCAGACAGAAGTAGGTAATACAGCTGCTTTTTTATTAAGTGACCTCTCTAGCGGCATTTCAGGCCAAACAATTTATGTTGATGCGGGTTACTGCATTAATGGAATGTAAACTAAGTTTTTTTCATAAAATGTCATCTCTAAGGCAATCTGAAATAAAAAGAAAAACGAATGAGACAGATATTTCTGTATTTATAAACTTAGATGGGAATGGGACTTCCGAGATTGAGACCGGGATACCATTTTTAGATCATATGCTTCATCAAATATCCAGTCATGGTTTATTCGATTTAAAAATAAAAGCAATTGGAGATACACATATTGATGATCATCATACAAATGAAGATGTAGGAATCGCATTAGGCAAAGCATTTTCAAAAGCCTTAGGAGAAAGAAAAGGAATAAGCAGATTTGGACATTTCTTTGCCCCATTAGATGAAGCATTAG
>MWOU01000032.1 GCA_002025975.1 Prochlorococcus sp. HOT208_60m_813B04 | reverse complement strand
TTACCTCTGCACAGAATGTTGATGTTTGATTCTTGTTCTATGACATCAATCAAATCGTCGACAGTCACTATTCCAACCAGTCGTTTTTCTTTATCAACTACTGGGAGAGCTAAAAAATCATATCTTTGTATTGCTCTAGCAACCTCTTCTTGATTCGTATTAGTGGAGATATTAACAACATCTCTTGTCATAACGTCTCCAATTGGTTTAGAAGGATCAGCAGTTACAAGATCTCTTAAAGAAAGAATACCAGTTAAATGTCTTTCCTTATCTGTAACATATAAGCTATAGATAGTTTCAGTAAATGGAGCTCTTTTTCTTACTAAAGAAAGAGCCTCAGCTGCTGTCTGCATCTCTTTAAGATCTATAAATTCTGTTGTCATTAATCTTCCAGCAGTTTCAGGCTCATATCCAAGTAATTCAGCTGTTACTTTCCTTTCACCAGGGCTAAGAGCAGACAAAAATTTTCGAACAACTTTTGCAGGTAATTCATCAAAGAGTTGAACCCTATCATCAGGAGACATTTTTTCAACAATTTCTAACACTTCTCCTGAACGAAGTCTTTCTAATAAAGTTTGCTGAACTACTGGATCTAAATATTCATAAACCTCAATTGCTTCATTTTTTTTTAATAATCTAAATGCTAATGCCTGTAATATTAGTGGAAGGCTTCCAATAGCATCTGCAATATCAACAGGTTGAGAAGGCTCTAAAAGTAATTTTGCTTCATCATAATTTCCCGCAATGAGCAATTCCTCAAGTTGAATAGTAATATTTTTTCGTATACTTAAATCTGAAGATAAGGATTTAACTATTTCAAGATTATTTTCTTTCATAAATATTATCCCTGTCAAAGTTACAACATTATTATAAGAAATCTAAGTAATTTTTCTACTTATCCAGAACCCGATAAACATTGTAAATAAATTTAAGATGATGATTAAATTAAAAAAAATTATAAATTTTATCCAATCCCCTTGATCTAAAATTTTGTACAAAAAATATATAAATCCACTAAAAGATGTAAAGCACGAAAAAAAACCACTCAATAGAATTTTTTTAATAGAATAACTTAATCTTTTATTTATAAAAAAACCAACTAAAAATGATCCAATTATTGAAATTAAAAAATTATTATTTATAGTTAATCTTAAAAATGTAGCTAGGTAAGCAGCTAGAAGAATATAAAAAAAATTATTTAATTTCACTTTTTAAAAACTGAATTATAAAATAACCTAAATAAAAGAATAGGAAGGAGAGAATTATCACCTCGATGTAGTGGAAGAATAATCTTAGGATTTTTCTTTTTTTAAACAGGTTAAATAGTTGA
>MWOU01000031.1 GCA_002025975.1 Prochlorococcus sp. HOT208_60m_813B04 | reverse complement strand
TAAAGCAATCGCAGCTATGGCCTTAGATGCTTTAAATGAATTTTAGATATTTTTATGGATAAATTTCGTTAAGGAATTTTGAAAGTCCAATCGTTAAATCTCTTATAGATTTGGTTAATTCTTTATCTTGGGTTAATTTTTGAAAATCATCACTCATATCATCTATTTTGGTTGAGATAGACCTAGCAGAATTAATTGTTACTTTAATGTCATTAAGGGTTTCTTTGTCATCGATATTAGACAAAATGTTATTCAAATGATTAGCAGCAATTGTAATTTCTTTTATTAAAGGTTCAACTCTTTCTATTTCTTTTTTCGATAAATAAATTAATTCATCAAGATTTTCTTGCGTTTTGTCAAATTGATCAATTGAGTTGAGGATGTTCTCAATTAAGTTTTCTTGATTTGTTTCTTTTAAAAGTTGGCTTATTCTATTTGTTATATTTGAAAGACTTGATAGTTGCTTACCTGTGATAGTGTCTCCCTGACAAATAATTAATTTGGTATCGCATTTTTCGGATATAGGTTTTGCAATGTTTTTAGGAATTGTCTTGTCACTAGTTTCTAAAGCAACTTGTACATCTCCTCCAAGGAAAGAATTTGTAACTACCCTTGCAAATGCTGGCCTTGGAAGAATAATTTCAGGATTATTTAAAACTATTTTTGCTTTAATTGATTCATTAGTGAACAAGATATCTTCTATTGATCCCACTAAGATTCCTCTGTAAGTGACTGGAGATTTTTTTGATAAACCGCTTGCGTTATTAAATTCAGCAAAGAGGTACCAATTTTTTGAAGATAATCTCACTCCTCTTAGCCAAAAAGAAAAAAATGTAAATATTAAAATTCCTCCTAATAAGGAAAAACCAACTATTGAATCTCGTAAGCTTCTACGCATAATTGTTAAATGTCTTTGGGTTGCATTGGACCATCAAGTTTTCCATTCCTAAATTGAAATACGTAAGGATCTTTACTCGTTTTAAATTCATCAATCGAGCCTGCCCATCTGAATTTGCCTCCATAAAGCATTAAAACTTTATCTGAAGTCCTTTCTATAGTACTAAGAACATGGCTAACTACAATAGATGATCCGCTAGCTTTATCATTTGTCTTATTAATTAAATCTTCAATTCTTGATGAGGCAATTGGATCAAGGCCGGCAGTTGGTTCATCAAAAAGTAATAAAGGTTTAGACTTTGAATTAAGAGTTTGATCAGTAATTAATGCTCTGGCAAAACTAACTCTTTTTTGCATGCCTCCGCTTAATTCATTTGGAAGTTTATTCTCAACATTAAATAATCCTACTTCAGCTAAGCATTCACATACTATTTCATGAATTAACTTTTTAGATAGGTTTTTATTTCTCTTGAGGAGAAAACCTACATTATCTTCAATAGTTAAAGATCCTAATAAAGCTGGGTTCTGAAATACTAGTCTTACGGCAGGAGGATTATTTTGATCTAATCTCAAATATGTTTGCTTCTCACCAAATATTTTTAATTCTCCTTTGGTAGGTAAAATGAGTCCTGCTAATATTTTTAATATGGTTGATTTACCGGAACCTGAAGGTCCAACAATAGCTAATTTCTCTCCAGTATTAAGTTCAAAATTTATTTGATTAAGCACATTAACTTTGCCCCAGCTTATAGAGAGGTTTTTTGTTTCAACTGCATGTTTTGATCGTTTCAAAACTTATATTTTAAAGAGCGTCTATTTACTTCATTTTGCCTATTTTTAGAAATAAAAAAAGGATGTATGAATTTGATTTATAATGATTATATATGATTTCAAATTTGAGAAAAATAATTTTAGAGGTTTTTTTAATGAATAAGCGTAAAAAAAGGGTAAGAAGATACTATAAAAATTTTAAAAAGTCTAATTTTGACTTATTGAAGAAAATCTTAAGAATTTTGAGTTGGCTCTTGCCAGGTTTGGTAATAAAAAGATGGATGTTTACATCTGCGATAGGTTTTTTGACTACATTATTAGGCTTGGCAATTTGGACAAATTTAAGACCGCTCTATTGGCTTATTGAAATCTTTTTTTCGGTAATTAAAGGTTTAACTAGTATTTTGCCTGTTTCATTGATGGGACCATTGATTTTTTTTATTGGGATATTACTAATAGGGATTGGACAAAATAGAAGTATTAATTCTATTCAAAAGGCGCTTGTTCCAGAAAAAGATACATTTTTAGTTGATGCATTAAGAGTTAAAAGTAAATTAAACAGAGGCCCAAATATTGTGGCAATTGGGGGAGGTACAGGCTTATCAACTTTACTAAAAGGCTTAAAAAATTACAGTAGTAATATTACAGCAATCGTAACTGTATCTGATGATGGTGGTAGTAGTGGAATTCTTAGAAAACAATTAGGTGTGCAA
>MWOU01000303.1 GCA_002025975.1 Prochlorococcus sp. HOT208_60m_813B04 | reverse complement strand
TTGCTCTTACTTTATTTTCTGCTATTCCTACTGTTATGGTAATCCCTAGATTCTGATATATGAATGATCTTATGTTTCTCGCCCAAGGATATAGATTTTTATCATTAGGTCTAGAAATTGAGACAAATGCTTCGTCAATAGAATAAATTTCTATTTCTTCACAGTAGTTCTTTAGTAAATTCATTAGTCTTCTGCTCATATCACCATAAAGCGAGTAGTTTGAGCTTAAGACTGCCACATCTAATTTGCTCAATTTTTCTTTGACCTTAAAATAAGGAGTTCCCATTTTAATTTTTAAAGCTCGCGCTTCAGGACTTCTCGCAATGATACATCCGTCATTATTAGATAAAATTACTACTGGTTTATTTCTTAAATTAGGATTAATATTTTGCTCACATGACGCATAAAAATTATTGGCATCTATAAGAGCTATAGCATCAATACTTGA
>MWOU01000302.1 GCA_002025975.1 Prochlorococcus sp. HOT208_60m_813B04 | reverse complement strand
TCATTCTCTATTATTTATATGCAATGGTCATGGAGAAGATCTAATCGCATCGGAGATAATAAAAAGATTACTAAAAAAAATAAAAAATAAAAAAATTGAAGTTTTGCCGCTAGTAGGAAATGGAGATGTGTTTAATTCTATAAAATCAAAGAATTTTCGTAAAATAGGTTATTTAAAAGAGCTGCCTAGTGGAGGTTTTAGCAATCAAAGTCTGAAGGGATTTGTGCTTGATTTGTTTGCAGGATTTTTAATCGATAATTTAAGAAATTTTCTTCTGTTAAAAGAGAAGTCAAAACATAACTGCAAAATTATCGCAGTAGGCGATTTCTTACCATTACTCTACGCTTGGAGTTCAGAATGCGACTTTAGTTTCATTGGAACTCCCAAGAGTGATCATACTTGGAGTAGTGGGCCAGGTTGGGATTTAAGCGATTTTTATCATAAGTTGAAAG
>MWOU01000301.1 GCA_002025975.1 Prochlorococcus sp. HOT208_60m_813B04 | reverse complement strand
TAATCTAAAATTAATCTATAAAACTTTAATAACCAACTATTTTTTGATTTTTTATTATATAGTACATATATACTATTAATTTAAGTCTTGGATTGCTTTAATTCAACTAATAAAAAGTTTAGAATCCCTTTATTAAGTGATTCGGTATCTGCAGGATTTCCTTCTCCCGCAGATGACTATACGGAAGAAAATATTGATTTAAATGAACATTTAATATCTAATCCATTTAGCACTTTTTTTCTTAGAGTTAAAGGTGACTCAATGATAAATGCAGGAATTAAAGATAAAGATTTAATAATACTAGACAAGAGTTTAATAGCCAAACCAGGGAATATTATCATTGCAATGATAGACGGGGAATTTATGATAAAAAGATTATCTATAAAAAATGATGAATTATATTTAAAAGCAGAAAATCAT
>MWOU01000300.1 GCA_002025975.1 Prochlorococcus sp. HOT208_60m_813B04 | reverse complement strand
TTACATCAATAGTTTCTACAACAGAATCATCTGATGCCTTGTAGATAACAATATTGCCAGTTTCTACATCAACAGCTTCTGAGAAATTAAGAACTATATTGCTTGTTGTCGCTACAGCAGTTGCATTATCTGCAGGAGAAGAAGAACTTAATGTTGGTGATGTTGAATCAGATGAATTACTTAAACTTAATTGAACTTGGTTATTTGAAGAATTTTCAAAGCTATTCCATCCAGGTCTATTTAAGCTTGAGTATTCTGAAAAAACACCAAAATTAAAATCATTAGAGGAGAAAGTATCATTGCCGGTTAAGGAAAAAGTAGCAGAACCACTTAAGGTATATGTAGTGTTTATTTGAAGTGTTGTTGCAGTATCAAATGCAATTCCAAAATCATCCGCATTAGTACCACTGTCATAATCTAGAAGTATGCTATTAATATTATGGGTTGTACCACCACCAGTAAAAGATAGAGTATTTGAAAGCGTATAATTAATATAATTCGGTCCGCTAGAAGTTACATAATCGC
>MWOU01000299.1 GCA_002025975.1 Prochlorococcus sp. HOT208_60m_813B04 | reverse complement strand
GGGTAAATTTCAAGGCATAATTCAAAGCTCCTGACTTTCCTCCTCCTGCATTTGGAGAACGACTTATGACTTTTAGCTTTTCATATTGTCTAGATAATCGATCTAAAATTAAAGGCGTCTTATCAGAACTGCCATCATCAATTATGTAAATATTTAATTTATTTTTTGGGTAATCTAAACTAAATAATCTTTCAACTAATCTTGCTATGACATTCTCTTCATCTCTAGCTGCGACTAAAATATCAAGCACAGGCAACTCTTTATTACTAATTCTGCTACCTACAGTATTTAAAACGTTGTTCCTTTTGAAATTTTTAGAAATAACTATTAAACCATAAAAAACAATCACAAAAGAAAGAGTCAATATAATATAAAAAAAATTTTCGATATTAAAAGTATGAGGAATAAAAGCTACTAAAAAACAAGCACTAAGAAATGTAAATGACTTCAATCT
>MWOU01000298.1 GCA_002025975.1 Prochlorococcus sp. HOT208_60m_813B04 | reverse complement strand
TTGATAGGATTTTCTTCTTTCTTATTTTTTACTACAACTCCATTAACACCCATATCATCACCCAAGATTTCCAATAATCTTGTTCTACTCCAATGTTTTATATTTGAATTATCCATCAATTCCATAGCTTCTTCATTATCTGATTTAGGATCACTTGATGTAATCCAATGCACAGTTGATGCAAATTTAGTTAGGACAGTTGCCTCTTCAATAGCCTCTTTGTTCACTCCAACAACGGCAACTTCTCTATTTTTATAAAAAGCCCCATCACATGTAGCACAATAACTTACTCCTTTACCAAGAAAATCCGCTTCGCCCTTAAATGATGCAGGCCTACCCATAGCACCACTTGCAAGTACAAGTGCTTTAGCTTTGAAAGTGCCTTCAGGTGTATAAACCATTTTCCATTCTCCAATAGCGTCTATTCCAAACACTTGAGCTCTTCTATAGTCTGTGCCGTATTGCACAGCCTGATCTCTCATTAGAGTGAGTAATTTCTCTCCACTTAT
>MWOU01000297.1 GCA_002025975.1 Prochlorococcus sp. HOT208_60m_813B04 | reverse complement strand
TATTCCTTATTAAAAATTTCATTAATACCGATAATGTTATGGATAATTTCTTCATTAGTTTTTATTTTATTAAGAGTTGCTCCCGGCGATCCTGTCGATGCCATACTTGGATCTGGTGCAGATGAGGTTTCTAGGGAATTTCTAAGAAATAAATTGGGGCTAAATGAACCTTTAATAAATCAATATTTTTCGTATATTAAAAATATATTGCACTTAAATTTTGGCCAATCTCTTAGTACCCAAGAGCCAGTACTTAATATTATTATAAAGTCATTGCCTGCAAGTCTTGAGCTTGGATTCTTTTCAATATTAAGTGCCGCACTAATAGGATTTCCATTGGGATTAATTGCCTTAAGAAATAGAGGGAAAAAGACTGATTATATTGCGAGAATATTAGGAA
>MWOU01000296.1 GCA_002025975.1 Prochlorococcus sp. HOT208_60m_813B04 | reverse complement strand
TTTCGAATTCATCAGAAAAAATTATACTTTTAAATATTCCAAAAAAGAAATTCCCTTTTACTTGGGAGTCTGCATTTGAGTGTAGTGATGATAATGGAGAAAGTTTTGATGGCTTTGGGTTTAATTTTATACAAGATAATTCTCCCCCTGCGATATCATTAATTGCTCCAGAATCTCTTCAGAAAAAAAATAATAGTGAAGATAAAATTTTATGGTTATCAAAATATTGTGGTAAAAATATTTCTCAAAATGAACTTAATAAAAAATTTAAAATTAATGAATTATTTGATGAAAATTGGTCAGAAGTTATCTCTGTTGATTGTAAAAGCTTAGAACAAGTTTAAGATATTTTTTTTATGATTTAATGTTAAAAAAGTTTTTAAAGACGATAATTAACACCTCTTTTTATATTGTTGTTTTAGGGGGATCTACTTTTATAGGTTTAAGTGGAGTTTCTCAAAATATTGACTTATTAATTTTTGATAGTCTAAAAACCAGATTTCCAAAAAAATATTCATATGATTCACCTTCAATTGTTGTTGGAATATCTGAAAGTGATATAGAGAAATATGGTTGGCCAATCGACGATAAATATCTTTTACAGACAATTCAAAAACTTGATAAAGCTGAATCTTCTTCAATAGTTCTTGATTTATATAGAAATGTTGGAGTTGGTGAAGGAGCTAAATCGTTGGCTTTATATTCTAGATCAAATGAAAAAGTAATAAGTATATTTAACGTAGCTGAGGGAATTTCCTCTATTCCAGAATTTCCTTTAAGCCGAATGGCTTTTAATGATATGCCAATAGATACAGATAATGTTGTTAGAAGAGATTTAGTAGGAGTCAATAGGAAAAAATATAATTAAAGTGAAGAATTTGTAAGCGTTCCTATGAGAATGTTAGAAATTAGACAATTATTAAATAAAAAAAATTTTAATTTAGAGGAGAAATTTAATAAAAAAGAAGTTCCTTTAATAAAAAATTTCTCAGGAGGATATACAAATGTTGATTCAAACGGTTTT
>MWOU01000295.1 GCA_002025975.1 Prochlorococcus sp. HOT208_60m_813B04 | reverse complement strand
TTTAGACCAGGATCTTCAGATTTTTCTTCTATACAAACTTTATTGGGAGATTTCATTAATGATAGAACTTCTCCAAGTCTTCTAGAAAAAATCCATGAAGAAAAAGCAAACAGACTTATAAATAATACATGGGATAATGGAGCACCTTTTGAGAGGGTTATAGGCAGCGATGAAGATTTAAAAGAAATTCTTTGTAATCCCAATATTTACAAGAATTCAATTTGCATTGTAGAACCAGCAGATCACGTCGGTAAAAATATTATTGGGGAAGATGTAAGAGCTTCAAGTAATATCGCTTCATTATGCCAATACATTGCAGACTGTGATTCAATACTAATTCCATTATGGAAAACAGGTAAACTTGACAACCAATTATTGATTGACTTACTAAAAAACTGTTTAGCCGTATTTGTGGAAGGTGGGCATCCAACAGTGAAGGATTCTAAAAGTTTTGAAGGATTAAATATATCATTAAATGAATTACAAGGATTTATATCGATCCACTCG
>MWOU01000294.1 GCA_002025975.1 Prochlorococcus sp. HOT208_60m_813B04 | reverse complement strand
GAATTACTGGAAGAATCATCAAAAGCAGTTGAATCGATCTGGACATAATATTCTGTCTGTTCTGCCAAATCACTGCTGGGATTTATTGTATAGCTTGATCTTGATCCAAGATATGTAAATGTGACATCCGTTCTAGGTGCAGGAAGACCTGAACTCGAGTCAGGTGTGTATTCTGCATTAGTAGAAATATATATATATGTTGAAGTATTTGTATTTAATGTCTGGTTATCAGAAGCTTCATCCGAATCAACGAACAAATAATCAGATCCATCAATGGTCATTTTCCAATTATTTTTTAACTCTTGGAACCATTCAACAGTTGTTTTAGATTCTTCAGTTACGCTTAAAAAAGAGGAGAGTTCAGGTAAAACACTATCTTTACCAATTGCTAGTCTGTTATATGAATAGTCGAAAAAGAGTAAATCAGTTACGGAAACTTCATTTAGAGAAGTTACATCAATAGTCTCTAC
>MWOU01000030.1 GCA_002025975.1 Prochlorococcus sp. HOT208_60m_813B04 | reverse complement strand
CGATGATACTAATCTCATGTTCTATAAATCAAAAAATAATTTTTCTATCATGGCCTCGCACGATCGTCTTGCTCAAGTAATGAGTCAGTTAAAAATATTAGCAGGTGCATTATTTAAGATTTCAAATGATATTAAAATTCTATCTTCTGGTCCAAGATCAGGAATATATGAACTAATTATTCCTCAAAATGAACCTGGAAGTTCTATTATGCCGGGTAAAGTGAATCCAACTCAATGCGAAGCCTTATCAATGGTTTGTACTCAGATAATGGGTCTTGAATATGCAGTCTCAATGGCAAATTCTAGCGGCACTTTACAGATGAATGAATATAAGCCTCTTATTGGATTTAATATTCTCACAAGTTTAAAATTACTTAAAAATGTAATAGAAAACTTCAGAATAAAATTAGTTGATGGGATGGAACCTAATCAAAAGAGAATGAAGTTAAATTTAGAAAATTCACTAATGTTGGTTACAGCCATAGTGCCAAAAGTTGGTTATGAAAAAGCAGCTGAAATTGCAAACCTTGCCTTCAAAGAATCAATAAATTTAAAAGAGGCAACAATTAAATTAGGTTATTTAAACGAAGATGAATTTGATGAAGCAATGAATATCAATTCAATGATTTGATTAAAAAAAATTTAAAAATTATTGTGTTGCAGGATTAATATCTTCAGAGACTTTTATATGATCATTAGATTCAGAAACTGGAAAACGATTAATAGCTTTTAATGCTAACTTAGCTTTACTTCTTAATTTATTACTAACACCAATACAGTATTGCACTTGAGAAAGGACATCTATTGATCTTCTAATAATCCTCACTAAATCACCTTCGTCTAATGAAGTATTAAAAACTAAATCTTTCCATTTTTTTCCTCTTGCCCATTCAGAAATAATTCCAGTCAACTCTGTTTCTAAATAGATAGGAATTTCAATATGAAACTTATTTTGTTGAAAAGAGACTAATTTTCTTAAACCCTCTAATTCATTAAAAACATCTATTACCTTTAAACAAGGCTTGAAATTACTCCAAAGATTAGGCCTCCTTACATCAACACATATAGCTTGAATAATTGCAGCTAACTCGGGAGGATCTAAGTCGTCTAAATAACCACTAACTAAAACAAGACCAATCCATAATTCATTTTCACTTCTTATTGCACCAACTGTTTGTCCAACTTCTGTCAATTCCAAATCATTTAAACAACCAAAATGATTCAAAATTTTAATCAAATCAGTAAAAGTTCTCCAGTTATGATTTTCTTTATCCTCAAGAATTTTTTTTCTACTATTTATTTCTTGTTCAACATCAATAATTCTTTTTCTATATTTCTTTAATTTCTTGGAGTCTCCAAATCTGTGTGCAGGATGATCAGTAATCGTTAATTCTAAATTATTAATTTGTTGCTTTTGTGCCAAAACTTCAGTTGTCAAATCATATTGTGGAGTTTGTAAATCATTTTTTTTAGAAACTTCTAAAATTCGATCCGCATAAAACTGCGACATATCATCTCCCCTAAATACCTCTCCAGAAAAATACATCTTTGGCACTTCAAGTCCTAAGACATCAATTGTATCCAAATCATTAAAAATACTTACTATGTATGAGGGTTTTATAAGAATAAATAAATTATCAACTGTCAAACACAATAAACTCTTTATTTTTTGGGATTCATATATTTTCTTACAAATTAATCCTGGAACAATTTTTCTTTTAATTTGGGGAGCTTTGATTGAAATTAAGCTTCCATCTTTAATATATGGAAGTGCATTGGTTATCTCTCCTGATAATTTTTCTGCTGATTGTTTTTCTAAAATTTTCAAGAGTCTTCTCTCTTCTTTAAGACGATTTTTTAACTTTTCGTATGCACCAAAATCTTTCCATGAAACGTTAGATGTAATTTTTTTTAACTCAATTAAATCCTTATCTAAATTTTCAAGAATTATGTTCTCACCTGATGATTCACTTAAATATAAAAAACTGCCAAAACTTCTTTTAATTAATTCTTTAGACTTCTCTAAAGTATAACTTTGTAAAAGATTAAGTACCATCCCATAGCTTGGAGTGAATTGACTTTCTAAAGCATTTGGTTTGCTCATAGCCAGTGCACTTGCTTCTTTGGCACCTTCAAATCTTGTTTGTAATGTAACAACATATCCCTGGGTATCTTTTCCTCTTCTTCCAGCTCTTCCTGACATTTGCAAAAATTCACTGCTAAATAATAATCTATGACCATCTTCTGTCCTTTTTGATAAAGAAGAAATAACAGTTGTTCTTGCGGGCATATTTATTCCTGCAGCAAGCGTTTCAGTTGCAAAAACAACTTTTATTAAACCTTGCTGAAATAATTCCTCAACCAATTCTTTCCATGCAGGCAATAATCCAGCATGATGAGATGCAATACCGCGTTTTAATGCCTCGCATTGAGATTTATCTTTAATTGCTTCCTGATTATTTTTAAGATAAACATCTAATTTTTGGGATATCATACTTGCTTCTGTATAACTTACTAAAGTTACATCTTTTATATTCTCAATAGCCTTGTCACATCCTCTTCTACTAAAAATAAAATAAATAGCTGGCAACATATTTCGTTCAGCTAGTTTAGAGATCACAAAGCCAATTGAGGGA
>MWOU01000003.1 GCA_002025975.1 Prochlorococcus sp. HOT208_60m_813B04 | reverse complement strand
GAACTATTTAGGTCATATCCTAACTGGTTTTTTAGGTTATTTCTTAGCATTTTTTATTTCTTATATACCTTTAGAGAGAATTAGAAAGTATGTGGCTCCATTTTATTTGTGTACTTTAATATCCTTATTACTAATTTATTTTTTTGGAATTTCAGTTTCTGGTGCTCAAAGATGGCTAAACTTGGGCATCTTTTCTTTTCAGCCTTCAGAGGTAGCTAAACTTAGTACTGTATTAACTCTTGCTTTAGTACTTGACAAAAAAATAATTCTAACAGTAAGAGATTTAGTATTGCCTTTATTAGTAGTAGTTATTCCTTGGTTATTAATTTTCTTTCAACCGGACTTGGGTACCTCTTTAGTTTTAATTGTTTTGACAGGTGTGATGCTCTATTGGTCGCAGATGCCCATAGAGTGGATTTTGATATTAGTGTTTTTTATTGTCACATCTACACTATATCTAACCTTACCAATTCTTCTTATTTTCTGGATTCCAGTTATAGGATATCTTGCTTATAGATCTTCACAAAAGAAAATTATTTTTTCTGCTCTCGCTATTTCTTTCCATTTATTAGTGGCAAAATTTACACCAATTTTGTGGCAATATGGCTTAAAAGAATATCAAAAAGATAGATTAGTTCTATTTTTAGATCCAAATAGAGATCCATTAGGTGGCGGATATCATTTGATACAGAGTCAAATTGCAATTGGTTCTGGAGGATTATT
>MWOU01000293.1 GCA_002025975.1 Prochlorococcus sp. HOT208_60m_813B04 | reverse complement strand
TAAAACTCCCCAAACTTGATTACCGATTTCGGGAATTTCCTTTAATTGTAATTGATAAAGGATATTATCTATTTCTAAAACAATATTTGATATTGCCCAATCTGCTTGATATATAGTTAATCCTTTAAACCTGATTGGGTGATTAACTTTGGTTGTTTTTATTTCATTTAAATTTAGATCTTCAGAAGAAAAATTTAATTTTGAAATAAACTGTTTGGGTACACCATCACTTTCTCGTTCTATAGAAAAATCGACTAATTTTACACCTGCTTTTGAGTTTGTGCTCTCATTAATAAGATCCAAACTTTCTCCAGGCAGTAAATATTGTTCTTTTGTTTGACTTGTAAAACTTTCATATGCTGAACCTATAAGTAAGACTATTAAGCCTATATGAACTACTAAAGGACCGATTTTTCCAATTAAACCCCTTCTTGCAGAAATATGACTTTCAAATTTGTATGTTTTCCATCCTCTTTTTTTAACAAGTCTTGGTCCATGCTCATTATCATTACTACCAATCACTATTGCTTATATAGGAGGAACAGAGAAAAATAAATTTAAACTTATAAGTTTTTCAGGAGGAGTGGTTTTTTCACTCGTTGCGCTTGGGGCTGCCAGTGGATTCTTAGGTAAGATATATGGGCAAATCCCATCTTTTTACACTTCGTTC
>MWOU01000292.1 GCA_002025975.1 Prochlorococcus sp. HOT208_60m_813B04 | reverse complement strand
AGGTTTTACATATCTTCCTCTACTGTCACTAAATATGACTGATCTACTCCCGCTATTCCCTGCCTTAGCTTTAGCTGATGAAAAAAGCAATAAATCAGGATCAACCATACATGCCTCAGGGTCTAATATGAATTCTTCAGGTATTTCGGGAGTAGATTCTTCTTCTCCATCAGAATTATCTTCTTCTTGTTCTTGTTCTTGCTCATTATTATTTTCATTATTCTCAGGTTCAGACTCTTCATTGTTTGATTGAGGTGGAGGTGGGGGACTCTGATCCTCTGGAGGGGGCGGTTGAATATCATCATCTTCTGGAGGAATTTGCATTGCTCGTGGGAGAATAACTAACCTTACTGCGACTTTTAAGTCTTCAGAATTTACATTCTCATCGCCTCTAAGAGCTGCATTAGCCTTTGCTACTTTTACTGCAAATAATTCTGACCTATGCCCTTCTACTCCTCCTCTAAGAGCTTCATTCACTAAATAGGTTATTTGCTCTTTTGTTATCTTGACATCCTTTAACCATTGCCTTGCCAAAATTAATTGAGTGGATAAATTATCGGATTCTTCCGACCATTCTTCTGAAAATTTAATATTATTTTCCGCGTGTGATAAAACAGATTTTGTAATCTCAACTCTTTGAGCATAATCAATGGATTGATCTGCAGAAAGCACAATCGCAAAACGATCTAAAACATGATCTCTTAAAGCACCTTCTTGAGGATTATAAGTTGCTACTAAAAGTGATTTACAAGGATGAGATAGGCTTAAACCATCTCTTTCAATATTATTTCTCTCTCTTCCTGTAGCTTCAAGAATTAAATTTACAATGCCATCGTCCAATAAATTTATA
>MWOU01000291.1 GCA_002025975.1 Prochlorococcus sp. HOT208_60m_813B04 | reverse complement strand
CTTAAGAATCTTACAATGATTGAAAAAACAGTTTCTCTAATTAATCAATCTACTGGAAGGAAAATAAACATTGATGAGTTACCCCAAAATGATGGTAAAACCTTTGATCTTATCGGGAGAGGAGATCTTGAAGGTATTTTTCAACTTGAATCTTCCGGTATGAGGCAGGTCGTTAAGGATTTCAAACCTAATTCTCTAGAGGATATTTCCTCCATACTGGCTCTTTATAGGCCTGGTCCCCTTGATGCAGGACTTATACCTAAATTCATAAATCGCAAAAATGGGAACGAAAAAGTTGATTTCCCTCATCCTTTTATTAAGTCAATTCTTACTGAAACCTATGGAATTATGGTTTACCAAGAGCAAATCATGAAGATTGCTCAAGACCTAGCAGGTTATTCTCTTGGTGATGCTGATTTACTTCGAAGAGCAATGGGGAAAAAGAAAGTTTCTGAAATGGTAAAGCATAGGAATATTTTTGTACAAGGTTCCATGAAGAAAGGTGTAAATGAAAAATTAGCAAATGATCTTTTTGATCAAATGGTTTTATTCGCAGAATATTGTTTTAACAAAAGTCACTCAACAGCTTATGGTGCCATAACTTATCAAACTGCATTTTTAAAAGCCCATTTTCCTGTTGCGTATATGGCA
>MWOU01000290.1 GCA_002025975.1 Prochlorococcus sp. HOT208_60m_813B04 | reverse complement strand
AGAATGTATTTTATGAATGGGTTTTAAAAATACAGAAAATATTCCAAACATTATTCAAACTAAGATCCCTCCAAATAGTGATACAAAAATTTTTAAGAGAGACATTATGACAAGTATTGAAAAATTAAAAGTTAATAAAATTGATTTGTTGGCAATACATGGCATTAATAAGGATGAACATTTACATCATGCTGTTAAAGATGGAGGTTGTATTGACATTTTAAGAAATTTGCAAAAAGAAAATATAATTGGCTCTATTGGATTTTCAACTCATGGAAAATCTTCACTAATTGAGAAGGCTATATCAACAAATTTTTTTGATTATGTAAATTTGCACTGGTATTTCATCAATCAAGAAAATACAAAGGTTATAAATTTGGCAAATAAGTATGATCTTGGGGTTTTTATTATAAGTCCCACTGATAAAGGGGGACATCTTCATACTCCCTCAGACAAAATGTTGGAACTTTGTAAGCCACTTCATCCTATAGTTTTTAACGATCTTTCTTGCTTAAGAAATCAAAATGTCCATACTCTAAGTGTGGGTATTGCAAAAGAGGCGGATTTTGATTTGCATTTAGAAGCTGTTTCGTTGTTATCAGAATCTGAAAAGTATGTTCCAAAGATAATAAACAGATTAAGGCAGGAATCAATTAATTCTCTAGGTTTAGAGTGGCATCAAAATTGGAATAGAAATTTGCCGAGTTGGGAATATACGCCAGGTAATATTAATATTCCAGTTCTACTTTGGCTTTCAAATTTAATTGATTGGTTGGATATGGAAGGGTTTGTAAAAGCTAGATATCAATTGCTTAG
>MWOU01000289.1 GCA_002025975.1 Prochlorococcus sp. HOT208_60m_813B04 | reverse complement strand
CTGTTTTGCGTTTACAGTTTGTTGATTGTGCTCCTATATTTTTAATGCTTCTAAAAAGCTTATATACATCTTCAAAATAAACAAGATAATTAAACTGTTCTGAATAATGTATTTCAGTTGATTTGAAATTTTTTAATAATTCTTTAGAGCAAATGAAATTAAGACCACTATATTTAATATTAATTTTTTTACAAGTATCTTTCCATTCAGGAAAACAATTTTTTGTTGGATATGAAATGATTAAAAAACCTCCAGGTGTTAATTTGCTAAACCAATTTTTTATTATCTTTTCTGGGTTGTTTAACCAATGTATGCAAAAGTTAGATGTTAATAGAGAACAGTTATTTATTTCAGGAGGTAAATCATTATTCAAATCCCATAAAATTTTTTTTCTAGATAATTTATTCTCAAGAAGCATTTTCTTGCTGAAATCAATTCTTGATACTTTTTGGTAAGAAAATTTTTTTTCTATTTCATCTGCTAATAGTCCTGGTCCTGATCCTAGATCTATCCATTCACCTTTTTTTTGGGGATTTAATTCTTTGATAAATTGAACAATCTTTTTTGCAAAAAATTTCTGAATATTTGAATGCTCTAAATACCGATATGCAGCATCATTGAAATTATTTTTTATTTTCTCGTTCCACCTTTTACTATCCATTTCAATCAATAAGTTTGTTAAATAAGATCTCGTATAAATTTACATTATTTAAGCAATGACCTTGTAG
>MWOU01000288.1 GCA_002025975.1 Prochlorococcus sp. HOT208_60m_813B04 | reverse complement strand
GTTGAATGTCCAAGATTTAACGATGGGATTGCGACATATTATGTCATTGCTCCATCTGAAGCCTCTGCAAATTTAGCTAGATATGATGGAGTCAAATATGGCTACAGATCCAATGAAGGTTCAAATCTTATTGATATGACTTCAAAAAGTAGAGCTGAAGGTTTTGGAGATGAGGTACAAAGAAGAATTCTGATAGGTACTTATGCTTTGTCAGCTGGATATAGTGATGCCTATTACAAGAAGGCACAAAAAGTTAGGACACTTATAAGAAAAGATTTTGATAATGCTTTTAAGAAAGTTGATGTTTTATTAACTCCAACTTGTCCAACTACCGCATTTTTGAAGGGAGATTTTGTCAATGATCCACTTTCAATGTATTTGTCTGATCTATTAACTGTTCCTGCTAATTTAGCAGGCCTCCCAGCAATCAGTATTCCTTGTGGTTTTGATACTAAAGGATTACCTATTGGAATGCAATTGATAGGGAATGTTTTAGAAGAATATAGAATATTGAATGCCTCTAATATCTTTGAAATTGATGCTCAGGTAATTAAAAACAGACCTTTATTTTAAATTTGTAAGATCGGAAGAG
>MWOU01000287.1 GCA_002025975.1 Prochlorococcus sp. HOT208_60m_813B04 | reverse complement strand
TATCTCCAGGAGATTCATAGTCTGGGGCAGAAGAAAAACTTAATGCTCCACTAGAAGAATCAATAGTAAATAATGAAGCATCATTTAAATCACTTGAACCTAGTAAACTTTCATTTGTTGGAGTATCAGAAAAAGTAAATGTTCCATCGATTAACTCTAGATAGTAATGATCTAAATATTCAGTTCCAGCATCGTTAATGTATTTGAAATCAAAACGTAATGAATCTGTTCCATTCCATTCATCAATCCAATATTGTCTACTGATTGTGTAAATTTGTCCTCTATAGTCATAACCATTTTGTAAACCAGTTCCATCTATCATGGTAAATTCATCTTGAGAGGAATCGTAGGAATATACATACACAGACTTGAATCCTTTTGTTCCATCTGAATTGCCACCAACATCAAGTAAAGAGTTCTCTTCTTGGGTCTTAAAAGTTAAGACAATATTTCCTGATCCACTATCTTTGACTTCACCACTTTTAAAAAAGTTTTGAGCATCATTTATTGACGCGGAAGAAAGAGACCAGGTAAC
>MWOU01000286.1 GCA_002025975.1 Prochlorococcus sp. HOT208_60m_813B04 | reverse complement strand
AGATGGTCAAACTAATAGTGGACAGCAGGATGCCTTTATTAGTAAATACAATTCAGATGGTACAAGAAAATGGACCAGACTTTTTGGTTCTTCTAATGTTGATAATGGAAGATCAATAACAACTGGAAGTGATGGATCTATTTATATCGCTGGAGATACAGAGGGTGATTTAGATGGTCAAACTAATAGTGGACAGCAGGATGCCTTTATTAGTAAGGTAAATAATTTATTTTCTCCAACAGATATATCTTTAACCTCAACAAGTTTTAATGAAAACATAAGTTCTGGAGAAGTTGTAGTAACATTATCAACTACAGATGAGGATGCTTCTGATACTCATACTTATGAATTAGTAAGTGGAACAGGTGATACTGATAATGCTTTATTTACTCTTGAAGGAAGCAATTTAAAGATAAATACTTCTCCAGATTATGAGACAAAATCTACTTATTCAATTCGTCTAAAAACAACAGATAGTGCTGGTCTTTCTTATAAAGAAGCATTCACTTTTAATGTGAATGATATTAATGAAGTCGCAACAGACATATCTTTATCATCAACAAGTTTTTATGAATCTACTACTGACTTGAGTGATTCATTTTATGATGCAGGAGTTACAGTTGCAACTTTATCAACTACTGACGAGGATGCTTCTGATAGTCATTCTTATACGTTAGTAAGTGGAACTGGAGATACAGATAATAGTTATTTTATTATTGAAGGAAGCAATTTACAGATAAATTCCCCGCCAAATTATGAAACTCAATCAAGTTATTCTGTCCGTCTAAAAACAACGGATAGTGGTGGTTTTACTTATGAAGAAGCATTTACTTTAAGTGTTCTTGATTCTATGGAAAATCCAACAGACATATCTTTATCATCGACAAGTTTTAATGAAAATATTGATGCAGGAAGTACAGTTGCAACTTTATCTTCAGCAGATGAAGATTCGGGAGATACCCATACCTATAGATTAGTAAGTGGAAATGGCAGTGCCGATAATGGTTTTTTTACTATTGATGGAAGCAACTTAAAGATAAATTCTTCACCAGATTATGAAACCAAATCTACTTATTCAATCCGTATCAAAACTCAGGATAGTACAGTCCTTATTTATGACGAAGCAATTACATTAAATGTCAATGATTTAATTGATACAGGATTGGCAATCGCCAGTGTAAATGATTCATATTCAGCAGATAGTCAAGGTTTTGCAAGTATTAGTGGATCCGCTCCAGTTACCGTTACCAGTTATGAAATAGGAAAAGAAGCAACTCTAGATTCAATTAAAGATTATGATGGTAATCTGCATGCTGGAGATACTCTAGATGAAACTGCCTCTTCTTATAAATATCAAGGATTATTAGATGTTAATGGAGATGGAGTTTTTGAAGGAATTTTTACAAATAAAGTTTCTAGACGTTGGGTAACTGCAAAAGTTGATTCTGTGACTGGTCAAGTTGATTTTGATGATCATGGTTCTGATGGAGGAACAAGAGTTGTAGGCATTTATGAAGACCCCTTAATTGCAGAAGGTGTATCTAACGGGGGATTTTTATCAGATCAAGTAACTCCAGCACCAGCAGCAATTGGGACAACAGGATCTGATCGTTATATTGATTTAAATGGTGATGGAGACTTTGATGATGCCAATGAAGATCGCTTAGCACTTAATAGTCAGGTACGTTTTCAGAATGATTTGGATATTGATAACTTAAGTGCTAAACACTCTGGGGATTATGACGGGGATGGAATTCATGAAGTTTATTGGAAAACAAATGATGGTACTGCTTATCTAAGAGCACTTATGCATGATGATGGGAATATCAGATACGCAAATTATCAAAGTGAAGATCAGATGTCATCATATTTAACTGCTCAAGGTCATACAGAAATTATTAGCGATATTGTTTAATCTCTTTATTTAGATTTTTTACTTTTTATCCACTCATCAATTTCAAATTTCATAAAAACTTTTCTTCCTGGTGATAATTTTATTTTTGATGGAAAGTCTCCTTTTTTGATTAATCGATTAATAGTAGAGATTGAAATTCCAAGTAAA
>MWOU01000285.1 GCA_002025975.1 Prochlorococcus sp. HOT208_60m_813B04 | reverse complement strand
CTTACATATGAATCTGGAATGGAGCCTATTGGAGGAGCATGGATTCAATTTAATATTCGTTATTACATGTTTGNNTTGGTTTNCGTTATATTTGATGTTGAGANAGTATTCCTATATCCTTGGGCTGTTGCTTTCAATAGATTAGGCTTATTAGCGTTTATTGAGGCTTTAATCTTCATTGCAATACTTGTTATTGCATTGGCATACGCATGGAGAAAGGGTGCTTTAGAATGGAGTTAAAAAATTGAATCCACAATTATCCCCAAAAGCAATAAGAGAAATTCGAGAAGGGACTTGCAATCCTCTTGGTGCTCCCGAAGTCACTACAGATTTAAGTGAAAATATTATATTGACAAGCCTAGACGATCTTCATAATTGGGCCAGACTAAGCAGTCTATGGCCTCTCTTGTACGGAACAGCTTGTTGTTTTATAGAATTTGCTGCCTTAATCGGATCTAGATTTGATTTCGATAGATTTGGATTAGTACCTAGAAGTTCGCCAAGGCAAGCAGATTTGCTAATAGTTGCGGGAACAGTAACTATGAAGATGGCTCCAGCCCTCGTAAGACTTTATGAACAAATGCCTGAACCAAAATATGTGATTGCGATGGGTGCTTGCACAATCACAGGGGGAATGTTCAGCGCAGATTCTACAACTGCTGTAAGAGGTGTTGATAAATTGATTCCAGTTGATTTATACCTTCCCGGATGCCCACCAAGACCAGAAGCAATTTTTGATGCCGTAATCAAATTAAGAAAAAAAGTTGGTAACGAATCAATCTTAGAGCGTACAAAAACTGAACAAACCCACAGATATATAACATCTGATCATGAAATGAATCTTGTTTTTTCAGAAAATACAGGAGAATATCTAAACAAAACTTCAGCTAACACCATCCCTTCCTCCAAAAAAGAAAAAATAACTGAACTACCTGAGAATGAAAAAGCCGAAATTATTGATACTTTAGAAAATTAATGGAAAAAGACGGTTTAGCTAAATCCTCAGATACTTCAATAGAAAAAGAAGGCTTTATAAGCCAATCTTTGACTAAAGATGGAATTCCAAATCAAAATTTACCTGATGATCACATAGGAATCGAAAACATTTCTGTGCAACCCAACAAATTATATGAAGCAGTATCTGCATTGAGAAATTATGGTTTCAATTATCTCCAATGTCAAGGAGGATATGATGAAGGACCAGGAAAACATCTTGTAAGTTTCTACCATTTTATCACTGTGGATGATTTACAAAAAATTGAAAAAATTAAAGAAGTCAGATTAAAAGTTTTCCTAAAAAGAGATTCTGATTTAT
>MWOU01000284.1:0-2816 GCA_002025975.1 Prochlorococcus sp. HOT208_60m_813B04 | reverse complement strand
GAGTTACCCAGACTCGCTTTTTTATTGCCAACTATAAGAAAAATAAGACTTAGCGATTATATAGCGATTATCTGCTATACCTTGCATGACTTTACTGCCTTAATCGCTAATTATCACTACTACTTTGGCTCAGTAACATACCAACCTGCTGTGATCAATTTTTGGCACTCTTGCGTGCATCATCTATTTAATTTCTTTTTTTAGTTTTTATAAGCGGTGGTTTGTCGCGATGTGCACTAACAAGATTATAAATCTTTTTAACGATATTATTTGGTGTAAAATCTAGTCCCCATCTGACGTTAGAGCTTATCTACTGATATAATTCAACTCTAAAGATCTTTTTTCTAATTGAAAAATGAGTACTTCGACCGCAAGCATAGTAAAAGCTACTCATAGTTCATACGGCGAATGTTTTTGGCTAGAAATAGCAAACAATAATAACGAAATTATTAGATATAGGTTGTCAGAGAATACTTATTCATATGATAATCCCATACTTTTCAAGGCTTTAGGAGATACTTTTTTACTTTACAATAATGGTGGTACTTATATAACCAAAGTTGTTGATGATGGAAATTTTTTACTTGATACAACAGGTCTAGGGCAATCTGATGGAACTCTTATACAAAGTTCTCTCTTTCATGACAAAATTAAATATATCGGAGCTTCTGGAAATTCTATTTATGTAACAAGTTCCTTTTACCATTTCTCTTCTCTACCGGGTTGGGGAATAACAAGTTCCAATTCTCCCTACACGGAAGGAAGTTACATAACATTTGATCAAACAATCAATGCAGATACTCTGGGACTTTCTTCAAATGTCTATAGATCTCAAAACGTATATCCAGAATATGATTATAGCCTCCAAGAATACTATTATCCAAGTATTATTAGTTCTGGGTCAAGTACATCTGATATTGAGATACAGCTAAATAAAAATGTATTTTCAGATTTAGATCCTCAAAAATTATTAAGCCAAAATTTAGATTCTTTAACGGTTGCGGAAGATTTTGAAATTAATACAGCAATTTTAAAACTTCCCACTGGAGGAAGTGAGGATAACAGCAATAAATATAGATATGAGATAACTAATAGTGGCCACCCTTTTTCTATAAGCGATGGAAATTTAGTTTTATCTTCTCAATTAGATTTTGAATCAAATCAAAGTCACAATGTTCAAATAAGACAATATCAATGGGGAACAAATTTTGAGTCATTTAAGAATTATTCAATAGATGTTAGTGATGTTTATGAACTTGTAATTAGTGGTCCATCCGGTAGTGCAGGAGCAGCAAGAAGTAGTGTGTCTATTAATGAAAATGGAACAACTGTTTATACTTTTGAAGCCAATGAAACTGTTACCTGGTCCCTAAATGGAGGTGCAGATAATGCATTATTTTCTATTGATTCATCAAGTGGGGCATTAAGATTTTCCAGCGCTCCAGATTATGAATCTCCAAGAGATAGTGATAGTGCGAATGACTATGTTGTGGAGGTAAGAGCAACAGATTTTGCAGGTAATACATCGGATCAGCAAGTAATAGTATCTGTTGTTGATATAGACGAAACATCCCCTACAAGTAGTGTGTCTATTATGTCATCAAGTAAATCCCTAGAATGGACAAGGCTTTTAAGTACATCATCACGCAGTTTTAAGTCTGATTCAAATGGAACTGCGTTAACAACAGGGTTGGATGGTTCGATTTATCTTGCTGGAATCACTACAGTCGATTTAGATGATCAGATTTATGATGGTGGAAGTGGTGATGCTTTTATTAGTAAATTCAATCCAGATGGAACTAAAGATTGGACAAGGCTGGTAGGTTCATCATCTTTTGAAGATGGAAATGCATTAACAACTGGAAGTGATGGATCTATTTATATTGCTGGTACCACAAGTGGTGATTTAGATGAACAAAGCAATAATAATGGAACTTGGGACGGCTTTATAAGTAAATTTAATACAGATGGAACTAAAGTTTGGACGAGACTTTTAGGTACATCAAAAAGTGAGGTCATAGCGTCATTAACAACTGGAAGTGATGGATCAATTTATATAACTGGATATACCTCTGGGGATCTAGATGGTCAAATTAATAGTGGAAATACCGATGCATTTATAAGTAAATTTAATCCAGATGGAACAAACGAGTGGACAAGACTTATTGGTACATCTGGATATGATGTTGGTCGTGAATTAACAACAGGATCAGATGGATCTATTTATATCACTGGGAGTATTAATGGGGGTGGTTTTATTAGTAAATTCAATCCAGATGGAACTAAAGAATGGCTAAAACTTGTAGGTACGGAATTTTATTATGATAGTGCGGCGGCAATAACTACTGGAAATGATGGATCTATTTATATTACTGGTGGTTGTTCATATTCAAACATAAGTGGTCATGAGACTTATGATGCCTATATTAGTAAATTCAATCCAGATGGAACAAAAGAATGGACAAATATTTTTGGTTCATCAACAACAGAATTAAACCAATATTTCGATTATGGACTTGCATTAACAACTGGAAGTGATGGATCTATTTATATTGCTGGTACCACAAATGGTGATTTAGATGAACAAAGCAATAATAATATTGGCACTGGTGATGCTTTTATTATTAAGTACTCTAGTGATGGAACAAAAGACTGGACAATACTTTTAGGCTCATCTTCTGATGATGAAGGAAATGCATTGACTACTGGAAATGATGGATCTATTTATATCTCAGGTAGAACAGGAGAATATTTAGATAAAGATGCCTTTATTACAAAATTTACCTTTAATCAGAAATTAGATGTATCAAATCATC
>MWOU01000029.1 GCA_002025975.1 Prochlorococcus sp. HOT208_60m_813B04 | reverse complement strand
CCTGCTGTAGCAACAAGCCATAGAGGAAGAGTTCCTTCAGTCCATCTTCTTTCCCATGCAACTGCTGGTCTACCGTCGGGAAGTCTATCTGGAATTCTTCCATCAGGTCCTTTTAATTTACTCATAGTTTTAATTTAATTGAAAAAGTAACTGGAAAATAAAATTCCCAATACAAAGACTGATAGTAAGCCTAAATAAAGGCTTGTACGATTAAGTTCAACTGGAACTTTGTTAGGATTTTCGTTTACTTGCATGATAGTTAAATTTATCGGGCTACGAATTGCATAGCAGCAATGGAACCCAAAAAGAATACTGATGGAATAGCTAGAGCGTGAACTGCTAGCCAACGAACAGTAAATATAGGATAAACGCGGACTTCCGCAGCCTGCATTGGAGCTTGAGAATTAGACATAGTTATTTTGTTCTTAAATCAAGTTGGGACTTCGCATCAAATCTTTGTGTTACAACAGGAGCTTTTGATTCAGATGACTGAAAATAACTGTCCGGACGAGGAGTACCGAAAGCGTCGTAAGCCAAACCTGTGTATACGAATAAGAAGCCTGCTATAAAAATAGCTGGTAATGTTACTGCATGAATAATCCAGTACCTAATACTGGTGATTATTTCAAAAAATGGGCGTTCACCCGTTGAACCTGCGGCCATAATCACAAATGTTTACCATATGATCTTACAGTGTAAAATCATAAGTTCGCGAAGAAATTAACAGCTTGGTTACAGACAGTTGTTAAATTCATCCAAAATTAAGATTTTTTTTATTATTTTCTTAAGTTATTACAGATTTAGCCATTCCATTTAAGAATGTAACCGCGCTCGCCAAGTATGAATCCTTTTTGATTATCTAAAGACTCCTTATCAAGAAAAACTATTTTTATATAGTTAGTAGGCAATGCAGAAGCAAGAGGATCCGAATTCCAAGTTTCACCTTGATCTTTACTTACTATTAATGTGCCATTACCACCGCCAGCCCATATGTCACCATTTTGATCCCATCCCATATCTAGATAGTTATAACCATTAAGAATAGGGATTATAGGCTTTGACCAACTTTCTAGATTATTAGAATCTTCATTAAATCTAATTTCCGCACCTCTTGAAAGCATCCATAAACTTCCTTCTGGATTGAAACCTATGCTTTGCACTCTTTTACTACTTGCTCTTTGGTGAGCAATCCAAGTATTGCTATCACTATCAAGAGTAGAGAAGAAATTTCCAAGACTGCTCACACTCACATAATCACCGCTAGATGTTCTTCTTAAATCTCTTATACCTCCCTGTTCCGATGGGTCTGATACTTTTGCCTCCCATGTTTCACCGCTATTGGAAGTTTCATAAATAGCTGCTGAGGTTGTCGCCAATTGAGCAACTCCTTCATCGGTAGTAGTAACTAAGAAAGGCTGGCCTGGTAACTTCCCAAGTGAAAGCCTAGTCCAATTTTTACCTTCATCGAGAGTATGCATTACGAGAGAGGGTTGCCCTATTAACCAACCTTCAGAACCCTTAAAATCAATATCGAGAAGGCGAAAGTTCTCTTCAGCAGAAATATCTAATGATCTTTTTTCCCATGTTTCACCACCATCAGTAGATTCCATAATCAATCTGTTTGAGCCTACTAAAAACCCATGATTATCATCTATGAAATCAACATCTAAAGCATTAGCCTGATCTTCAAACTGAATTGTTTTCCAAGGGCTGCTTTCATTCATCTTTACACCTGTAGATGAACAACTGCTTAAAACAAAACAGAGAACTACAGATAAAAGAAGATTAGGAATACTGGTAAAAAAATTTTTCATTTAATTATATTAATGCAAAGAGTACAAAGAAAGGAACATAGCAGCAGCAAACGCCAACCCTCCAAAAATCAAAATATTTTTTTGTCCTGGAGGTAAGCTATTAAATCCAAATCCATAAACTAAATTTTCTTCAAATCCACTAGGTTTTGCTCTAG
>MWOU01000283.1 GCA_002025975.1 Prochlorococcus sp. HOT208_60m_813B04 | reverse complement strand
GAACTTTCATCAGAGGAACTTTCATCGGAGGAACTTTCGTCAGAGGAACTTTCATCAGAGGAACTTTCATCAGAAGAACTTTCATCAGAGGAACTTTCACTAGAAGAACTTTCATCAGAGGAACTTTCACTAGAAGAACTGTCGTCAGATGAAGTTGAACTATCACTACTTGAACTATCACTACTAGAACTATCACTACTAGAACTATCACTACTTGAACTATCACTACTTGAACTGGCAGAACTATCAGAACCACCACTTGCAGAAGAACTTTCTCCAGAAGGGGAGGCAGAACTAGCACTAGAAGAGGAGGATGAACTGGAACTAGATGATGATGAACTCCCTGATGACATTGCGACTCGAGAACCACCACCACTTGATGATGAGGCACTAACAGAAGAAGTTGTAGGAATAACAACAGCCACTGTTGTATTTAATTGAACAACAGGCGCTTTTAATTCGACTCCCCCTAATTCTTCCTTCGCTTTATCTTGAAGAGATATTATTTTGCCAGCATTTGAATCAAAAATAGGTTCAGGAAAATTTTTAAGATTGTAAGATATAGATAATTCTCCAAATCCATTTTTATAAATATTTGAGGAATTATTACCTATTATTTCTCCGCTAAATTGAGAATTGGCAGCTTGATTTATCAAGAGATAATTAGTTAACTTACTAGAATTATTACTATTAAATTCATAATCATTTCCAAGAGGATTTATAGAAATTAAACCATTACCGGTTAAACCTCCAGGAGCATTAATGGACAAGCCTCCAGAACCTGTTTTTATTTCGGAATTAATCTTTATCTCATTATCAGCAATTAATTCGAGAAGACCTTGTCCCTGAGAGTAATCTAAATCACTAGATACTATTATATCTCCATCCTCACTTGCCCTATGGTCTGAATAGTTATTGAAAAAAGTTATTTGATTTTCATTAGGATCTAAATCAAAATCTAATTTATTAGAAGTGGTTATTATTACATTAACACCATCTTTTAGTGCTTCCTCAATAGCTACTTTGGTAGTTTCATTGATTTCATAATTAAAGGGATCTAGAAGCCATAAGCCATCATTACCTTTTTCACTTTTAAGATTTATTTTGATATTTTTAACATCTAAATTCGCCCCAGAGGTCTCGATTTTACCAGCTTTGTTTCCATTGCTAATTAAAGTGCCATAAACTTTTGTTAAACCTTTC
>MWOU01000282.1 GCA_002025975.1 Prochlorococcus sp. HOT208_60m_813B04 | reverse complement strand
TGGAACCAATGCCAAATGCAATCTGGAACTACGTCTATAAATACGAATAGAATTTATAATCCTATTAAGCAGGGAAAAGATCATGATCCTCAAGGAAAATTTATAAAAAAATGGATACCAGAATTAAAAGATATATCACTTAATTTCATTCATGAACCATGGCTACTATCTAGATTTAATCAAGAAGAATATGAACAAATTAATTACATAAGACCAATAATTGACATCCCAATTAGCACTAAAACTGCAAAGAAGAAAATTCAGGAAATCACTAAAAAGGATAGATATTGGGAAATCTCAAAAGAAATTTATTTAAAGCATGGCTCTAGAAAAAGGCCTAGAAAAAACATAAATAATAAAAAAAATGTTTCTAAGGAAAAGGAAAAACAATACGAACTGAAATTAGATTTCTAAATTTTATTGTCAGAAATTTCAAGATTACTTTTAGCGCCTAGGAAAGTTTTTTAAATTTTGAAATTAAATATATAATTCCACGATGAACTAATGCAAGCTTTAATGTATTTATTAGATTTTATTAATTATGTCTGAAAGATTTGAATGGGACGATACCAATAGTTCTGGTATATGGTGGAGTACTAATGTAAGTATTAGAGACGAGTGCATTTTGCTCAAAGAAGATACTCAATGCGAAGATTCTGATATCGTCGAACTTCTTAGGAGTATTGCACAAAATATTGAAGATAATGGCCTTTAATTTTTAAAGGAATATTCTCTCTTTTAAAGATTTTAAATTCCTTTTACAGCTTTTATTAATTCTTTAGTAATGCCCTTTTCACTCATTGAATGACCAGCATCATTAACAATAATTAATTCAGAATTCTTTAATTTCTTATTTAGATCCCAAGCGCTCCTAACAGGGCAAACAACGTCATACCTACCTTGAATTATTTTTGTTGGAATCGATTCTATTGTTTTTATATTTTTCAAAATAAAATCATCTTCTAAGAAAATATTATTAATAAAATAATGACATTCGATCCTTGCAAATGCATCTGAAAAAGAATTAACTTCAGACTTATCAAAATCGAATTTTTTGTTTATTAAATGACTAGTTGAGAGTTCCCATTTTGTCCAAGCTGCTGCTGCTTTTGATCTAACATTTGCATCTGATGATGTTAGATATTTATAAAAAGAACTTATCAAATCATTTCTTTCTTCTTTTGGTATCACAGAAATATATTCTTCAAATTCATCTGGGAATATCTCACTTGCACCATATTGATAGAACCACAATAGTTCAAACTTTCTACATAAAAATATTCCTCGCAAAGTTAAGCTTATAACTCTTGAGGGATTTTTAATTGCATATATAAGTGAAAGTGTTGAGCCCCAAGATCCACCAAACAAATGCCAACTATCTATCTTTAAAAGGATCCTTAATTTTTCAATATCATCAACTAAATGATTAGTCGAATTTTCTTTTAATTCTGAGAAAGGAGTTGAAGAACCGCAACCTCTTTGGTCAAATTGAATAATATCGAATTTATCTGGATCAAAGTATCTTCTATATCTTGGTTGACTTCCTCCTCCTGGGCCTCCATGAATAACTAGTATTTTTTTACCATTTGGATTGCCTGATCTTTCCCAATAAATCGTATGAATATCGCTTACTTGTAAGTAACCCTTTTCACGAACTTCAATTTTAGGAAACAAGACTTGATCTTTCATTGTGAAATATTTTTAAACACTTAATAAATCTATATTATCCAAAAAGAAGTCTAGTTTAGAAGTAATTTGTAAAAAAAAAGGACTGGTGGTACAGTCCTTTTTGATATTTGATTTCCTTCTAACAGGATATAAAATTACATATTTTAAAGTCTATTTACTCATAAACCTAGAATACGTGAATTCGGGGATTTCTCTCGATAATTTCAGTCCCTGTTGTCGTTAGTAATTATAAAGCGAAGTCTTATCAGACTAATTGATTGAACTTGAATTTTCGAATAATCCCATTCTCAGGAATACGCTTCCTATATTTTGGAATTTGCTAAATTTCAGGCGGTCTATCAATCATTTAGATTGCCTCCGAACTCAACATTTATAAATTACTCCTTTTTATATTTTCAGTAAATCCGTAAATATGCTGATTTACTTTTTTCTTAATTTGTAAGAGGATTTTAATGATCCTTTGTTTTTTATAGATAAATATAAAAATTAAAGTCTATAATCCCTTATTTATTAAAATTCATAGAGCAAAATAGATTCAATTATTCTTTTATCACTATCAGAAAGTTTATAATCTTCTAATTTCCACTGAACAAATTTTACACACTCATCAATAGAAGGATTCTCATCCCGGCACTTACGCCACTCTCTAATCCAATCTGCCAAGGCAAAAGTTATTTTTGTAGTAAGCATATTTACCAATCAGGGTAATTAAAATCTCCTCCTATAGGTTCTTCATGAAATTCCCCTTCTTTTATACCTTTATCATATTTTTCAATTATCTTTTTATAAGAAGCTATTGAGGGAACTAAATCTCCTATATATATAGGTTCCATTGTAATTGATATA
>MWOU01000281.1 GCA_002025975.1 Prochlorococcus sp. HOT208_60m_813B04 | reverse complement strand
GTTATAGCTTTTTATGATTTTTTTCTCAGAACTTGTCCCCTCAATACAAACATTACAATTTAATCTATTACGAAAGTCAATTTTATATTCTTCGTTTTCAAGGATTTCAATAAAAGATTTGTCAAATAAAAATTCTTTCTCTTGAGTAAGAAACCCCAAATTACCTCCAATATTAATACTCAATAAAGGAATATCATAATCAGCTAATGCATTTGCACATTTCAGGAAGGTTCCATCTCCACCAAGAACTATGCCAATATTTGGTAATGATTCTGAATTAGAAAAATATTTTTCAATTTCATCTTTATGAAAATTACTTTCAATCCTGTTTGATTTTATATTTTTTGCTTTAAGAACTTCTTCACAGAATTTTGAAGCCTCTTGAGCTATAGAACTATCTGAACGATATACAATAAGCACTAATGAAAGTTTCATTTAATGCTTTTACCATTTTAATAAATTAAAACTTTCCATATCGACAGTCACCCTATTCCTATAAAGAGATAACAATATAGCTAATCCAACGGCTGCTTCTGCGGCAGCAACAGTAATCACAAAAATTGTAAAAACTTGTCCTTGAATTAAATTATTATCAATATAGGAAGAAAATGCCATCAAGTTTATATTTACCGCATTGAGCATTAATTCAATGCTCATAAGAACTCTGACTGCATTTCTGCTATTTAATAATCCCCAAATACCAATGCAAAATAGTGCTGAAGAAACTATTAAAAAAGCTTGAAGAGGAATTGATTCTAAATTCATAATAAGGAATACAAAAGGTTAATTTTTATTTGTAAGTAATGGTTCTGATGATTTTTCAATTAACTCTTGATCAACAGGTAGTCCTGTCGAAATATCTTTGCTCATTACATCTCTTCTAGCTAAAACAATAGCCCCAATCATTGCCATTAAAAGTAAGACTGAAGCTACTTCAAATGGGAGTAAATAATCACTAAAAAGATGCTCACCAATCCTAATAGTTGATTCTTCTCCAATAGAGTTTTGAGGACTTGATAAGCTCCATACATTGGTCAAGTCAACTCTTATTAAGAGGCTTAGAAGGGTTAAACATATCGATGTTGATATAATTCTTCTCGATTTAATGTCATTAATAGGTTTTAAATCTTCTTTTTTATTGACTAGCATTATTGCAAAAATTATTAATACATTCACTGCACCCACATAAACTAAAACTTGAGCTGCTGCAACAAAACTTGCATTTAATAGAAGATATAATCCTGCAACACTCATGAAAACTCCACCAAGCAGAAATGCTGAATAAACAATACTTTCGAGCAACACAACACCAAGTGCTCCAATAATGACAACTAAAGATAAAACTGTAAAACAAATAAATTGTGTTGTTATGGCAATGGACATAAATTAATGTGTATTAATTGTTTGAATTAGAAACTTTATCTTTATTTTCATTGGATTCAGGCCTCATCCAATCATAAACTTCTTCCGGTAATTTACCAACTCTTGCATCTGAAGCTGGTATTTCATGAGGGTCCATGACACCCTTAGGAAGATAGGCAAGTTCTCTTAGAGGTTTAATTGAAGGATCTGTTGTAACATTTGTGGGTAGTCTGCCAAGTGCGACATTGTCGAAATTTAAATTGTGCCTGTCAAAAGTAGCTAATTCATATTCTTCGGTCATTGACAGACAATTAGTTGGGCAATATTCAACACAATTTCCGCAAAAAATACAAACTCCAAAATCTATTGAATAATTTCTAAGTTCCTTTTTTTTGGTTTCTTTATTCATTACCCAATCAACGACTGGGAGATTTATAGGACATACTCTCACACAAACTTCACAAGCAATACATTTATCAAATTCATAATGTATCCTTCCTCTATATCTTTCAGAAGGTATTAATTTTTCATATGGATATTGAACAGTAACTGGTCTTCTTCGAAGATGATCAAAAGTTACCGATATACCATTGTATAGATATTTGCCAGCATTAAATGCTTCTTTGATATAGCTATTTATTTGTTGAAGGAAATTGTTCATTTCGAAGAATTTACTTAGTTATTTTATTTTAGTGGATTAATTTTAGATTTAAGTATTTTTACTTAAATTTAACCACCAAAGAATTGTGGAAAAGCAAGTTTTAATCCTGCTGTTATCAAAAGATTAGCAAGAGAAATTGGCAGAAGAAACTTCCATCCTAGATCTAAGAGTTGATCAATTCTTACTCTAGGAGTTGTCCAACGTAATAATATTGCAATAAAAACTAAAAGATATGCTTTCAGTACAGTCATTACAATTCCTATTGATGCAGTGAAAACCTGAATAAAGGGTGCATTAATAGGTAAATTAAGAAACTTAGCTATTAATTCAACTGGAATAGGAAAACCCCATCCTCCCAAATAAAGTATTGATACTAATAAAGCGGAAAGAATTAAATTAATGTAACTACCCAGGTAGAACAATGCGAATTTCATCCCTGCATATTCAGTTTGATATCCCGCAACTAATTCTTCTTCAGCTTCGGGTAAGTCAAACGGAAGTCTCTCACATTCTGCAAGAGCACAAATCCAAAAGACTATAAAACCAACTGGTTGTCTCCATATATTCCAACTTAGGATTCCAGCACCACTTTGTTGGTTGACAATGTCAACAGTACTTAAAGAATTTGTCATTAGTACGATAGCCAGTACAGATAAAGCTAAAGGAATTTCATAACTTATTGATTGAGCCGCTGCTCTTAAACCTCCTAATAAAGAATACTTATTATTTGATGCGTATCCGCTCATAAGAAGGCCAATTGGCTGAATACTGCTTAAAGCAATCCATAGGAAAATTCCAATGCCAACGTTACTTATTAAAAGGTTTTGTCCAAAAGGAACAATTAGCCAGGACAGAATCACTGGGACAAGAACTAATATAGGTCCTGCAGTGAAGAGAATCCCATCCGCTTTGGCAGGAATAATATCTTCTTTGACAAGTAACTTAAGACCATCTGCAATTGGTTGGAGGACGCCGAGCGCTCCAGCATATTCTGGACCTATTCTTTGTTGAGCAGCAGCAGATATTTTTCTTTCAAGCCAAACTGTTACTAAAACGCCAACAACTGCCGCTACCAAAACCAAAAGCATAGGAAGAGGAAGCCATATTATATGAGCGATTTCGCTGGAAAGGCCAAAACCTTTTAAGAATTCATTAAAACTATTTTCGAGATCTAATCCGTATTCCAAAATTTTTATGTTATTTACTTAATAGATTAACTCTTCACAAACAATATGTGTGTTTTTTATGAAAAGCTGCAAATATTATTCTCTACTTTCTAAGTTGATCCAATCTCTTGGTGGTGAACCTGTATAGATTTGCGATGGTCTGAAAATTCTATTTGCTCCAAGTTGCTCTCTCCAATGAGCTAACCAACCAGCCACTCTAGATATGGCAAAAATTGGAGTAAATAAATCACGAGGAATACCAAGTTTTCTATAAACAAGGCCAGAATAAAAATCCACGTTAGGGAATATACCCTTAGGTCCAAGTCTTGGTATTGCCTCTGCCTCAAGTGATTTAGCAACTTCATACATTTCATCTGCTCCAAATCTAATAAAAAGTTCTTCTGCAAGTTTTTGAAGAATTATTGCTCTTGGATCTTTGACTTTATATTCTCTGTGGCCAAAGCCCATTATCTTACTTTTATTTTTTATTGCATTATCTAAAAAAGACCCAGCATTTTCTGGGGTTTTAATCTCTTCTAACATCGCAATCACATCCTCATTTGCTCCTCCATGCAATGGGCCAGCTAAGGTTCCTACTGCAGAGGCGATGACAGCATATGGATCTGTAAGTGTACTTGCAGTCACTCTAGCGCTAAATGTACTTGCGTTTAAACTATGTTCGGCATGTAGAATTAAGCACCTATCAAAAACTTTTGCGGCTATAGGATCTTGTTCTTTTTCAGTCAACATGTAAAGAAAATTTGATGAGTAAGTTAGATCATCTCTAGGTTGAATTGGATCTTGTCCTTTTCTAATAAGTTGGAACGCTGCAATCATTGTGGGTATTTTTGCTATTAGTCTTATGACTGCGTTGTAGATGTAATTAGGATCATCTATTGCTCTACGCGAATAGAAGAGCCCCAAAGAAGCTGCACTAGATTGAAGAGCATCCATAGGATGACCAGTTGCAGGGAAACATTTCATCATATCTCTAACTCTAAAACTTAACCTTCGATGCATCTGAACTTCTTGCTCGAAATCTCTTAGTTGAATAGCTGTGGGCAATTCACCCCAAATCAATAGGTAAGCGGTTTCTAAAAAACTGCTTTTTTTGGATAGTTCCTCAATGGAATAGCCTCTGTACAATAATTTACCTTTGTTGCCATCAATATCACATATGGATGAATTAGTAACTGGGACACCCTCTAATCCTGGTTTTAAAATTAGTTTGTTGCTATCCAATTGCTTAATTCAATATCAAATACTTATAGATTAAAGATAGTCAAATAATTTTTAATTAACCACAAGATATTAACTTCGCAAAAAATTAAAATGATTGTTTTTGAAGCTTGTTTGAATAAATTTAATTTAAAGAATGTTTAATATTGTTTCTCTGTAAATAATTGGATTTTTTTCAGGAATAGACTGACTTATGATTTCAAGTGATTCTTCATTTGATATTTTTAAAATATTTTTAATGAGAAAATTAAGGTCCTGCAAATTAGAAAAATTTTCAATTTTATTAGAATTACCATCTTTGATATCAACTTTTGAATAAAGAAAAGCAGATTTATCTTTATTACTTTTTAGGTTAAAAAATTTTTTTGATATTTTCTCAAATTCTTTACCATCAATTAAATTATTACTTATGGTTTGTAAACCTTTTGATTCTATCGAATAGATATTTTCAAAAGATAATTGTTTTATAACATCGTCTTTTTCTTCAAGAATATCTTTGGAATATATCGAATAAATATCTTCATTTTGTTTCAAAGTATATTTGTTGAAATCTTTTAGCTTTCTCAAAGCACTTAAATCAAATTGATCTTCATTATTTTTTTCAAACGTAATAAGCCAATCTTTATTTGAATTGAGAATTAAAATGTTTTGATTATTATTTTGATTAAACTCTTCAAAAAAACTGAGTTGAAAATCATTTATTAGGGGATTAAGATGTTTGTCAAAATTTTTCATATCATAAAAAATTAAATTTTCAGGATTATCTTCATTACTAATCTCTTTATTCATTAACTTTTCGTAAGTAAGAATATCAATATTTTTTTTATTATTTAGTAAATATGATTTTAAAATTAGTTGCTTATTTTTAAAGTCAAAAATTGTAGCAATTTTATCCCCATTATTCTCAGGAAAAATTTCTTTATTAAAAAATTTACTTTCCAAAAATTTATTTGTGAATAATATATTTTTTTCATTGTTCAGTCCAACAAGTTCTCCCTCATATTGAAATTTTCTTTTCTTAAAATTTTTACTAGAGATAATACTATTTTTGATTAATTTTTTATCTGATGAAGCAATTATATAATTATCGTCGGTTCGGTATATATAGTTAAGAAAATTTATCTTGTTTTCTCTATTAATTGGAATTATCTCATCAATCTGATCTATTTTATTAGGCAAATTTAATAAATCATCTATTGTTTTTTCTGGCTTAATTTTAAAAACAATCAAAATATCATGTTCAAGCTTTTTATTATTTTCAAAAGTTGAGATTATAAGCTCATTATTATAGATATCTTCTAATTTATTGTTTCCTAGATCTATTCCTAAGTAATTTAATATAGAGTCTTTTATTAAAAAAAAGTTATCTTTATTTGTTGGATTTTTATCCTTTTCATTATTATTAACGATATTTAAACTATCTAAATTTGAAATAAATAATAATACATTGTTTTCAGGTGCATATTTTAAGATATTTAGTTGCTCAATATTTGTACTTTGTTCCTTCTGTTTATTAGTAGAAACTTTTTTAAAACCAAAAAAAAGTAATAAAGATAATAATAGGATTATTGTAATGTTTGTATTGAGG
>MWOU01000280.1 GCA_002025975.1 Prochlorococcus sp. HOT208_60m_813B04 | reverse complement strand
ATGGTTATCATCATGCTAATACTGGCAGTGTTTCTGATGCCACTAAAAGTGCATATAAGTATCAACATGCATTAGATGTAAATGGTGATGGAACTTTGGAGGCGATTTATACAAATATGGAAAGTGGTAGATGGGTTACAGCATCTATAAATTCACTAACAGGGAAAGTTGATTATTCTGATTATGGGAAAAATGGAACAACAAGAATAGTCGGCATCTATGAAGATCCATTAATTGCAGAAGGAAATTCTAATAATGGATTCCTGTCAGATGGCGTTACGCCGGCACCAGCAAACTTTGGTGTTTCTGATGCGGATAGATATGTACAAGTTGATGGAGAAACTATTGATCGTTTAGCTTTGAATAGTCAGGTAAGATTCCAGAATGATTTAAAAATAGATAATTTGGTTGCTAAAAAATCTAGTGATTTTGATTCTGATGGCATAAGTGAAGTCTATTGGAAAACGAATGATGGAACTGCTTATTTAAGAGCATTAATGCATTCCGATGGAAATATAAGATATGCAAATTACCAAAATGAAGCTCAAATGAGAGATTATTTAACCACTAATGGTTTAAGTGATTCTATTAGTGAGATTATTTCTTAAATAGAGCTAGGAGTAGAGCTAGGAACTAATTAGTATTGATTAGAACCAATAAAAAACTCTGAATTCTCGTCTCAATTCATTTGCTATATCAAAAGTTTATCAAAGTTATAACTAAAGTCTTATAGATTTCTCAAAAGTTAGCACTAGTGCTTTGGGAGCACTAGGTCGCAGGTTAGAACCCTGACGTCTCGTCTATTATAAAAACCAAGTTATGTTAGCGAGTTACCCAGACTCTCTTTTTTTATGTTTTCTTAAAATAATGCTCTAGGGAGCGCTAGGACATCGGAACATGTGTGAAGAGGCGGGTTTTTATTTAAAGCTTTTAAGAAGTTATCTCGGAAATAGTAGAACTAAACCCATTAGCTGTTAAATATTCAGTCATCTGTGATTCATTTTGATAGTTTGCATATTGGATATTTCCATCAGCATGCATAAGCGCTCTTAGATAAGCAGTGTTATCTGTAGTTTTCCAATACACTTCCTGAAACCCATCTCCGTCAAAATCACCAGATGTTTTAACGATTAAGTTATCTATTTCTAAGTCATTCTGGAATCTGCGTTGACTATCAAAATCGCTATCTTTAATGACATCTCCAGACTGAACAAGGGGATCTATGTAGATTCCGACAATTCTAGTCGTCCCCTCTTTCCCATAGTCAGAATAATCAGTTAATCCAGTGTTGGAATCAACAGAAGCTGTGACCCAACGCCCTGATTCCTTATTTGTGTATATTGCTTCCTTTGTGCCATCTTTATTGACATCCAGCAATCCCTGATATTTGTAGGAGGTGCTTACAGTAGTTGAAATAGTACTGGTAGTGGCATGAAGGTTACCATCATAATCGCGAATATTGGAAAGACTATATTCCTGCCCGACAGTAAGAAGTGATTTTATTGTATTTAGTTGAGTATCTAGTTCTGCGATCTGCTCTGTTATTGCAGAATCTCTGATCAAAATAGATTTTGTAATACCAAGTTGATTGGAAAGAGAATTGTCGGAGAATAATTTAATATCGATAGTCTCATAACCTTCTGTAAGCCCGTCATTGGCGAGTAAGTGCTGGAAGGAGAATGAGCCGTCGCTACCAACAGTTCCTTCTCCATTCATGCTACCGGATGAGAAATCAGCAAGGTTAATGTTAGTTCCACTAAGAGACCAATAAAGTTTTGTTCCTGCAGCTACATTGCTGGTCTGTGCGGTTGTTGTCAGTAAATAATTTTCTTGTGGAACATTGATATCTGTATAGATGGAGTAAATAGGAGAACTGGTTAACTCATCAACATCTGCAATTGATACCGTCACAGTCTGTTCTACAGAATTACTATCAGAATCGTTGGCTCTTACCATAACTAAATAATTATTATCTTTATTACTATCTGTAGGTGACTCATAATCTGGAGCACTATTAAAAGTTAATGCTCCTGTTGAGGAATTAATAGAAAACAGGTCCTTGTCTGTACCTCCAGATAATGACCAGGTAACAAAATCATTAGCAGTAAATGTATAAACATCAGTCTTATTTTCCAAGATGGCTTTTGTCGAACTAGCATCCCCGGGATTCCCTGAAGGCCCCAATATCATCAGATTGTTTTCATTAACGTCATTTATTGAAATTGTAATTATTTGTTCAGATTTATTACCTGCGGTATCAGTTGCAGCGACAACTACGATATAAGAGTTATTTGAATCACTATCAGTTGGGTTCTCGTAATCAGGTGCACTAGAAAATGTTAATAAACCATTTGATGAATTAATCGCAAATAAATTTGAATCAGCTCCCCCATTAAGTGACCAAGTTACAGATTCATTTGCCGTAAAGTTTGAAATATTAGCAATGTTTTCGTTAATTGATAATGATGAAGTTGCATCTCCTGCGGAACCCGATGGACCTGTAATTAAAGGAGCTGTTTCGTCGGTAGTTTCTCCAATAAATATTGTTTTATCATTAAAGGTAATTCGCTCTAGATTGGTGACATCTAATTTAAAGAAACCATCGTTTGACTTTGTTATTGAAGCAGTATTGGACTTGTTACTTTCAATCTGAAATTGAGCTGATGCCTCTAAGATCTTAACTTCATCAAATCCTTCTCCACCATCAATAGTTGTATTCTTTGAGCTATCAATTGAGATAATATCGTCACCCTCTCCTAGATAGATATTACAATCCTCTACCCCGTAATTAAATTGATTTGAAGAAGTAAGTTTTACTTGATCGTCACCTTCATCTGCAAAGAGATTTGACTTATAGAAAGCCGAATATACAGAATCTATAGTAAATATATCGTTTCCTGCTCCAAGTATTACTTTATGGAAATTATTATCACTTCCTCTAAAACCATAGCCTTCAGAAATAAAATCACCTGTATCATTTCCCGATCCAAAATCGATTCTTACTGAATTTTGTTCTTCACCAGCGATACCAATATCTAAATTACCAGAGGAATTTTTTTGAGAGATATTTAAAGTATCATTACCCTCCTTTAACTCAACAGTGGAATTTCTGAAAATATAAGATGCGAAAGCATTATCTTTACTACTTGTTAAATTGATAGTTATCTCATCATTACCCGATCCAGTATTAATAGAACTATCTTCAAGAGCAAAAGCTCCATAATAAAAATTATCTTCTAGTAAATTTATATTTATCTCATCATCTCCGCCCCCACTTTTAATGGAAGAATCTTTTAATCCTAAAGCATAATAACCTCTGTAATTTTTTATATTAAAGACATCGTTTCCTATACCTGTTTCAAGATCAGAACTATCTATAGCAAATGAATAATAGTATAAATTGTCATCAATATTATTGGTTGCAGTTAATGTATTGTCTCCTTCCTTGTCGTATAAATTGAAATTCTTAAACCCATTTGCCCCTCCCTCACCTTTATAAATATCGTAAAGTAAACCCTGAGATATCGACCCTGTTAGTGGTGATCCTTCTAATATATTTTCGTTTACATCATTAATGGTAATGTTTACTGTCTGCACAGATTCATTTCCAGCGGCATCAGTAGCTCTTACGACAACCACATAATCATTATTGCTCTCATAATCAGTTGGATTTTCGTAGTCTGGGGCATCTAAAAAACTTAGCTCACCAGAACTTAAGTTAATTGAAAATTTAGTAACATCACGCCCTCCATTTCCATATAAAGTAGAGTCATCAAAATCCCAATTTACAGTTTCGTTAGAAGTAAAAGTAAAAACTGATGATATATTTTCATCGATATAGATTTCACTTCCAGCTAATCCTGCTCCTGTGCCAGAAGTTACATGTCCAGACGGTCCGTTTATTAGAGGTGCAAGATCATCATCATTATCATCATTTATAGTTACTATCCCAATACTATCTAAGATTTGTGGAGCTATTTCATCAGTGTCTGATGCACTAATTGTTAATTTAAATGTTTCAGCAGATTCAGAAGAAGAATCATCAATGGAATTTATAGATATGGTTTTTGAGGTTTCACCAGATGCAAATGAAATAGTTTGATTTATTGTTGTATAGTCTATTCCTCCAGTCGCCGAAATATCAGTTGAAAAAAGAGTTAAATTCTGCTCATAATTTGTACCTCCAGTACGACTAATAGTTAGATTCCCACTCTCTCCTTCAGTAATTGTGAGATCAGAAATTGAAAAATAAGAGAGTGGAACCTCCGCTATTCCAACCCTTATACTATTGGGGTCATTATGAGCATCAACCCAATCACCAAGTTGCCTCCAAGATTGATAATCAATCAGTCCCATTCCTGCATAGTCATCTAACCCTTGTGGATGATTAGCATTTGGTTCGTCAGATGCCCAGTTTATATAATTGACACTTTCACCTGATATCCACTCCCATGTACCTTCTACATTCTTATCGGTAAAACCAATCCATACATTTTTATTTGAAAGTGTCTCACTTAATTTCCCAGAACCATAATATTGGCTTACCAACCAATTATTTTCCTCAACATCATTGATTGTTACTAAATGACCTCCTAAAGCAACTGCTTTCTCTTCAGCTTCTTCCCATGAGGGGCCTTCAACCGATTTATAGAAACTTGTGCCATTTATAATTCCATCATCATTACTTATGGTAACTGTCGCACCCATAGAAGAACCACCATTGGACAGTTGAGGAGGAATATCATCCGTGCCAGATGCCGCAATAGTTAATGAAAAAGTTTCATCACCTTCAGCAGTTGTATCCTCTATTGATGAAATAGAAATAGTTTTAGAAGTTTCCCCAGCTGCGAATGAAATGGTTTGACGACTAATTGAAGAATAATCAGATCCTTCAGTAGCAGATCCGCTACTGGCAGTCAAAGTAAGGTTTTGAGCAGTGTTTATACCTCCGGTTCGACTAATAGTTACATCCCCGCTCTCTCCTTCAGTAATTGTGAGATCCGAAATAGAAAAATATGAAAGAGGTACTTCTGCTATTCCA
>MWOU01000279.1 GCA_002025975.1 Prochlorococcus sp. HOT208_60m_813B04 | reverse complement strand
TTAACAACATTTGTGATTTTATCTGTTCCAACAATTGGTGGTAAATTTTTGATTTTCATATTTAAATTTTTACTAATTGATGATTCCATATGAGGTGTTTCTTTTTCTGAATTTTTAATGTTTTCCCAAATCTGTTGCGATTTTTCTAGAGATACTTTTTCTTTTTTTTTGAAAATATATGGATGTCTATTAATAATTTTCTTGTTTAGATTTTTTATAACATCATTTAGAGTAAATTAAACTTTTTTACATCCGCGTATAAAGTTACTCCTTCAGTTCTTGAAATAGGGGATCCATTACATGAACCTGGCCTCATTTTAATATGCATCCATCCTTCGGAACAGTTTTTATCCTCTACCAAATCAATAGACATTTCTCCTGGAGAACCTCCGAAAGAAGCTTGC
>MWOU01000278.1 GCA_002025975.1 Prochlorococcus sp. HOT208_60m_813B04 | reverse complement strand
ATAATCATGAATATTGTAATTTGTAGTTTCTTTACCCCCCATATTTCCTTTATTACTGCCCCCGTATCTAGAGCCATCTGAATTAAATATTTCTTTATAGAATCCTTCCACAGGAACACCTACTTTGTATGACCCATGAGTATTAGGTGTAAAGTTAGCAACAACAACAAGCCACTCATTGGTATCGTTTTCTCTTCTCATAAAACTTATTACCAAATTAGATTTGTCATTACAATCAATCCATTGGAATCCATAAGGATCAAAGTCGTTTTTCCATAACGCAGGTTCATTTTTATAAAGTACATTTAGGTCATCAATCAAATTTCTGATACCTTTATGAGGCTCGAATTCTAGTAACTCCCATTGCAGATCATCCCAAACATTCCATTCTTGTCTTTGTCCAAATTCCATTCCCA
>MWOU01000277.1 GCA_002025975.1 Prochlorococcus sp. HOT208_60m_813B04 | reverse complement strand
ACAGTGAACCTTTCATGGCAAATTGAAATTCAAATCATAAAGAAATTATGAGTAGTCAAAATAATATTTTCAAATTTATAATTTGTGGAACAGATACTGATATTGGGAAAACTTTAATAAGCTCTTTTTTCGTTAAAGGATTAAATTCCTTTTATTGGAAGCCTATTCAAAGTGGTATTGAATCACAAACTGATAGTCAAACTGTTGAAAAACTTGCACAAGTAAGTAAAGAGAAAATAATCAAAGAAGCTTATGTCTTTACAAAACCTCTATCTCCTCATTGGGCTGCTGAAATAGATCAAAAAACTGTTAACTTTGACAAGTTGAAATTGCCAAAAGTGCAAGGCTCACTAATTGTAGAAACTGCAGGTGGATTAATGGTTCCAATAACACGCAATTTTTTGCAAATAGATCAAATAAAACAATGGAATCTTCCGGTAATACTTGTATGTAAGAGCTCACTTGGCACTCTTA
>MWOU01000276.1 GCA_002025975.1 Prochlorococcus sp. HOT208_60m_813B04 | reverse complement strand
GATTGCAACTAAAGAGTAAATAAATCTCTTATCAAATTGAAGGGATCGATCATAAAAGTTAATTTTAGTCAATAGCCATACTTTCAAATTTTTACTAATATTGGATAGTTTAAATTAATATTATGGGTTCTAAAAGAGAAAAATATCCTGAAAAATGCCCTTGGGACCTTGGCCCTAATCAACATTTAGCCAAAGAAGAAAATTGGACTTTAAGATTAGGAGAAGCAAATGTATGCTTTAGTAAAAACAAATTAGATAATAATTATTTTCATGTAATAAGTAATGAAAATGAAGAACAAATTTTAGCCTTCAGAGCAAGACTTCTTTATCAAAAACTACTTGATAAAGGATTTAGATTGGTTGAATAAAGTAATCTAATTCAAATTGCAGTGAT
>MWOU01000275.1 GCA_002025975.1 Prochlorococcus sp. HOT208_60m_813B04 | reverse complement strand
TTTCAACTCTGAGTTCTGAAGATGATTGTCTTGTAAAAACTTGCATAAAATTAAAGTCTTGATTAAGACATAAATGAGCAATAAATTATCTAAAAAAATCTAATGGCAATGGTCCAAAAGTATTTGACTCTGTAACATTTGCATCATTCTGACATGTGATTAAAATTCCTTCTCCAAGAACATTTTCAGATCTAATAAAAACATTACTAGTTTTTTGATTAGCTTTTAAAAAAACACTTCCATTAGCAGAAAGAGAATCTAAATTACCAAACTTGATTGAAGAGTATTTTTTAGAAATTGATTGCAATGCGGTAACAGCCCTAATATCACTAGGCGCCATTATTCCTATTGTTATCCAATCTGCCTTAGATATATTTGCTTCTAATTCTCCAAAAAGTTGTTTTACTTGTCTATTGTTTAATTTAGGAGCAACCTTGAAACTGTTTAAATCAACTAACTTATTTATTTTCATTAAATTTATATTTAATAATAATTCTTATCCAAAGGTTCTTCCATTCCAAGACCACATTGAAGCAGGCACATCTTCAAATGAAATATAAATTTTATCTATTGGAATTCCCATTTTCTCATATACAAAATTAGATATTTGCTTTGCCATTTCAGAGGGATTTAAAGAGCCTATTGACTTAATCTCTAAAAAACAACAAGGGCTTTCATCTCCAAAATAGATTTCAG
>MWOU01000274.1 GCA_002025975.1 Prochlorococcus sp. HOT208_60m_813B04 | reverse complement strand
TGCTAAACAGAAACTAAAGCTTTCTGTAACGCGTAATAAAGAATATCTTTCTGAATATCTTTTGGAAGAAGAAAGAGTTGTTGGAGCAATGCTTGACTCCAAGAAATTAGTATCAGAAGGAATTGGTAGATATAAGTATACAGTAACAAGTTTTAAGGTTTTACAATTAGATATTAACCCTGTTGTCTCAATTGCGGTGGAAAATAAAGATGGAATTTTAAAAATGAGTGCCCTTGAAAGTACATTGGATGGTTTGGGGATAATAGATGATTTTAATCTTATTTTGAAAGCAAATTTGGAAGCAACTGATATTGGGTTAGAAGGTGAGGCGCTTCTTGGGGTATCTGTAAGCCAACCCCCTATACTGAAGCTGGTACCAAAGAAAATTTTAGAATCTACTGGTCATTCAGTATTAAATGGAATTCTGTTAGGTATAAAATCAAGAGTTCAACAACAACTAGTAAAAGATTTTTTAAATTGGTGTGAATTAAAAAAGATTTGATTTTTTTAAAAAACTTTTTCTATGAAGTTTAGTTGTTCCATATTTTTTGATATATAAAATATGATCTCTGGTACCATAACCTTTATTTTTAAATA
>MWOU01000028.1 GCA_002025975.1 Prochlorococcus sp. HOT208_60m_813B04 | reverse complement strand
AATTTAGCTAGTTTAAAAGATTAATTATCCTTTCAAATTGAAACTCTGTTTCAGATATTAATTCAGGAAGAAAGCCTTTGTTTCCACGCATATTATTAACTGTTGAATTCAAATCAGAGATAGTTGCATCTCGCATTAATTCAAAAACCCTTCTTGCATTTCTTAAAGGCACCCCAAGAGCAAGATAAGTATTTTTAAGATCCTTCAAACAACTTTTTTCTAAAACTGATTCGTCATTAGAAATTAAAAGATAAGCAACAATCCTTAGGATTATTTCTCCATCTCTTAAACAAACGGACATCTTGTTAGTTGTATTTAAAGATATTTTTGAATTAAGTGAATCTTGATTTTCGCAAATCATTGCTGTTACAGCGTCTGCTGCGATTGCATGTGAATTATTGGTTATTGAGATTATTGCATCTAATCTTGAGTTTGCAGTATTAATAAATTCTTTTATATTGCTTAAATCATTTAATTTCTTATCGGCTGAAGATAGTTGATTATTCTTTGAAACTGACATTCCTGTAGCATAAATTTAAGACCGATCTTAAGAATAATACAAAGCTAGTAAAAACAATACAATTTCAAACTTAACGCAACGCTTCTTAATTAATAACTTCATTCCAAAGTGATAGTTGAAATAATTCAAAAAAAAAAATTTTTTTCGCTAATATGAAATTACATTTTTAATAAAGTTTTGGATCAACAGGA
>MWOU01000273.1 GCA_002025975.1 Prochlorococcus sp. HOT208_60m_813B04 | reverse complement strand
AGTTAGGTCACATAAATTAAGTCTAGAAATTTTTATATTTTTTTCTTCTTTGAGGATTGGAACTTGATCATAGAATCTATTAAAAGTCTGACATAGCTCGAACAGATAATTGCATAGTCTATTTGGCATTAAGTCTTTTTCTATAGAAATTATGACTTCATCGAACTTAAGTAATTTTCTGATAAGTTTCCACTCAGATTTATGTTCATAATTTGTATATTGAAAATCTTTAGAGTCATAAACAAAATCATTTTTTCTTTTAATTCCTGCAATTCTTACAAGTGTATATAACAAATAAGGAGCCGTATTACCATTTAGGGAAAGCATTTTATCAAAACTAAATTGATAATTTGTAATCCTATTTTGGCTTAAATCTGCATACTTAACAGCTCCTAATCCAATTATTCTTGAAGTATTTGCAATAAAATCTTCTGTCTCATATCGATTCTCATTTTCTAATCTTTTCAATAAATCTTCTCTTGCTCTTATAACTGCTTCTTTCAATAAATCTTTTAAACGAATTGTTTCACCTTCCCTTGTCTTTAGTTTTTTCCCATCAATTCCTTGAACTAAACCAAAAGGGACATGGTCTACTTGGCCATTATCTGGGATCCATTTTGCTTTTTTTGCAACTTGAAAAACTCCAGCAAAATGATTTGCTTGTCCATGATCAGTTACATAAATAATTCTCGAAGCATCGTCCCCATAAGGATGTTTATTGAATCTGTACCTTATAGCAGCAAGA
>MWOU01000272.1 GCA_002025975.1 Prochlorococcus sp. HOT208_60m_813B04 | reverse complement strand
AATAAAGTAGATCTTTTGGAATTATCTGACTAATAAATTAAAAAAACTAAGCAAATTCTAAATTTTTAAGAAATTCAGGAAGCAATATCAATTAACTTTTCAATAACATCTTCAACAACCTTATCAGGAGTGGATGCTCCTGAAGTAATTCCAACATTAATTTTTCCGCTAGGTAGAAAATTATTTTTAAGTTCTAATTCTGATCCTAGTGGTTTATGAAATATTGAGTTTTCTTTAACTGATATCCTCTCTGGAGTGTCAATGTGAAAAGAAGAAATATTTTTATTGATTGCTATTTCTTGTAAATGAGTAGTATTGGAAGAATTGAAGCCTCCAATAACTACTAGAATATCGAGGTCTTCATCAACCAAAGAAAACATTGCATCTTGTCTTTCTTCAGTTGCATCACAAATAGTATTAAAAGCTAAAAAGTGACTATTTAAGTTTTCTGGTCCAAATTTTTTTAACATCGTCCTTTCAAAAACCTTTCCAATTTCCTCAGTCTCGCTCTTAAGCATAGTTGTCTGATTTGCAACACCCACTCTCTCTAAATCTTTATCTGGATCAAAACCATTAGAACAAGCTTTAG
>MWOU01000271.1 GCA_002025975.1 Prochlorococcus sp. HOT208_60m_813B04 | reverse complement strand
AAATAAGACGGCTAAATGATGGTTTAATCTTGACTCTGCATTTTTGAACCAAGCTAGAGAGGGTCTAAATTTCGGCTGTAAGTGTAACCAACCTGCAAATAGAGTCCAACAAGCCAAAATACTCATGAATATAGAAGCTTGGAAGAGTTGCTCATTAGTTCTCATTCCAATTGTGTACCACCAATGGTATAGACCTGAGTAAGCTATATTTACTGGACCACTAGCTCCAGCTTGCGTCATTGCTTCTGTGATCCCAGATCCAAAATGAGGATCCCAAATAGCATGAGCGATAGGACGAACGTACGTTGGATCGAGCACAAATTGCTCGAAGTTGCCTTGCCAGGCGATATGAAATAAGTTACCAGCTACCCAGAGAGCGATTATTGCTAGATGACCAAAATGTGTAGAGAAAAGCTTCTGATAAAGCTTTTCTTCGGTCATACCATCATGACTTTCAAAGTCGTGAGCGGTAGCTATTCCGTACCATATTCGTCGGGTTGTAGGGTCCTGAGCTAGACCCTGGTTAAATGATGGTAATTTTGTTGCCATTGAATTAAAAAGGTGAAGTTCAGGTAATTAGCCCAAGCCGAAAAGGCGAGCATGGAAGAAGGCCCATGTGGTAGCAATACCACCGACAAGGAAATGTGTTACACCTACTGA
>MWOU01000270.1 GCA_002025975.1 Prochlorococcus sp. HOT208_60m_813B04 | reverse complement strand
GTTTTGCGGAACCACCTGCTGAATCTCCTTCAACTATATAAATTTCTGATTCTGAGGGATCTCTAGAACTACAATCTGCTAATTTGCCAGGTAAGGTAGAACTTTCTAGAACACTTTTTCTTCTCACTAATTCTCTAGCCCTTCTAGCAGCTTCTGCTGCATTAAATGATTGAATTGCTTTTTCCAGAATCAAATCCAAAATTCCAGGATTGAATTCCATATATTTTGTGAGTGCCTCCCCAATTATGGGATACAACTATGAATCCTCAAACGAGGATGATGAAAAGGGTTGAAATTGAAGATGCATTTGAAGCTGACAGAATATTCAGTATATTAATGGGAGATAAAGTTGCACCAAGAAGAGAATTCATTGAAACTCATAGCAGTAATTTAGATATGGCAACTTTAGACATATGATCAATAATCTCGTCAAGAATTTTTGCTTAATTACTTTTGCATTAATTGCTCCTATTACATTACCTGCTGGGGGGATCCAAAAAAGTATAAATCAAAATAATTTCTCCCTTAATGCAAATGAAATTATATTGAGTTCCAATACCTCTCTTTATTCTTATCCTCAAATTTATGCGAGGGAATTATTAGTTCTCGATTTAGGTACAACTTTATCAGTATTACGTAGTTGGAAAGTCAATGAAAGCGAAACTTGGGTCAGGGTTGAATTAGCTTCCAATAAATTGTTAGATGATCCTAATAAGATTTTAAAAGGCTGGATAAAA
>MWOU01000269.1:0-570 GCA_002025975.1 Prochlorococcus sp. HOT208_60m_813B04 | reverse complement strand
ACTTGGTTTTTAAGAGTCGGGGCGACAGGATTCGAACCTGCGACCTAGTGCTCCCAAAGCACTCGATCAGCAAATTGCGACAGCACCCATTAGAACGAAGTGAGGCTATAGCTTATTAGTTGGTATGACAGTGATGTATTTGAGTCTCAATATTGCAATCTAAAGTTGCAGGGTATAGCATAGGTGTGCAAATGATCGCCCAGGGATCGCCCGCTTACGACCTGGTGTTATATTAACGCTAAATATTTAAGAAGTTATATCCGCAATAACAGAATCTTCTCCATTAGCAGTCAAATATTTTACCATTTGTCTCTCACTTTGATAGTTTGCATATCTTATATTTCCATCTGCATGCATAAGTGATCTCAAGTATGCAGTTCCATCATTAGTTTTCCAGTAAACTTCCTGAAAACCATCATCGTCGTAATCACCAGAAGTTTTTGCAATAAGATTATCAATTTCTAAATCATTCTGGAATCTGCGCTGACTATCATGTGGACCAAATTGTTCCACTTCTCCAGATGTGACTAATGGATCAATATAAATACCTACAACTCTAGTTGTCCCTCC
>MWOU01000268.1 GCA_002025975.1 Prochlorococcus sp. HOT208_60m_813B04 | reverse complement strand
TAATGCCTGTCTAGCACTTGTAGGTGACGGACCCTATAGAAACCAGCTTGAAAAAATCTTCGAAAATACCAAGACTAATTTCATAGGATATTTATCTGGTGATGAACTTGCTAGCGCCTATGCCTCTGGAGATATATTTTTATTTCCCTCTAGTACAGAAACTCTTGGTTTAGTTTTACTCGAAGCAATGGCCGCAGGATGTCCAGTTATCGGAGCCAACATGGGGGGGGATTCCAGATATAATTAGCGATGGGATTAATGGTTGTTTGTATGATCCAGATGAAAAAGATAATGGGGTACAAAGTTTGATTGAAGCAACAAAAAAAATTCTAGAGAATGAAGATAAAAGAGAAATGATGAGAAAAGAGGCACGCAACGAAGCAGAAAAATGGGATTGGAATCAAGCAACGTTACAACTGCAAAATTATTATTCAGATACGCTCAAAGAAATAGATTAAATTTGATTTAAATTATTATGCTACGTGTGGGGGCGTAGGGTTACTATATGAACTTAAAGGAAGTATTAGAGTGGCTATATTTTGATTCTTTTCAGGCCTTTT
>MWOU01000267.1 GCA_002025975.1 Prochlorococcus sp. HOT208_60m_813B04 | reverse complement strand
CAGAAGAGAAGCTACTTGACCTCTAGCATTCACAATAAAAATTATTGGAGCATCCAGAAGTTTAGAAATATTTGCTGTGCTTGAATAGGTTGTTGCCCCTAATCCATCAAATAGACCCATTGCTCCCTCAATTAATGAAAATTCATACTTCAAAGAGTGTTTTAAAAAACATTCTTGAACCCATTCCTCACCACTTAAAAAGAATATCTAAATTCCTACAAATAGGTTGGCCAATTGAACTAAGTTGTTGTTGATCAAGATAATCTGGGCCAACCTTGAAAGTTTGTATCTTTATACCTTTTGAGAACGCCCAACAAGATAGCAAAAGAGATAATGTAGTTTTCCCGCTATCAGTTGAAGGAGAAGATATTACACAAGGCATCTATTAGTTATTCAAACCATTAAATATTTGAAGAGCAATTTTAATAGAATTTTCAAAAAGAGGGCTGGTATTACCTCTACTACTTCCCAACAATTTACTAACATCATACTCTGATGTAGAAAAAGAATTTGGAACAACTTGTTCTATTAATTCCATATTAGCCATTCCCCCTCC
>MWOU01000266.1 GCA_002025975.1 Prochlorococcus sp. HOT208_60m_813B04 | reverse complement strand
TGTTCCAACCGAACCAATACCAATTGTTCCTATTGCTAAAGCAACTATTCCACTTAAGGTGAATCCAGTTAACAAACTAAATCCTGTCAACAAGGGTAGGGCCTTAGCATTATTTGCATTATTTGCAGCACTTGTGGCTATAAAAAACAAAATCAATTCTGCAATTAATGCAACTATTGAGAGAGGCTGGAAAAGCCCAGGGTTTGTTGCTATGAGTGAGACACCTGCTAAAACGCCTAAAGAAGTTAGAACCATACCTCCACCAACGTAAGGTAAAGCTTTTTGAACAACATTAGGTCCAACAATTGAACTAGTTTGTGCTTCACGAATAGCTTGATTGAAATTACTACTTGCTGGCATTTTTTTTTTAATTATTGTTTAATTCTACTCGATTTTTAAAATTTCAGGGTACGGATCTCCATAGTTATGAAGTTATTGATAAGCCTCAATAATTTTCTGAACTAAAGGATGACGAACTACATCTTGAACAGTTAAATAACAAAATTTTATA
>MWOU01000265.1 GCA_002025975.1 Prochlorococcus sp. HOT208_60m_813B04 | reverse complement strand
CATTGTACATCTACTTCTGCCGAGGGTTCAGTAAATGGGAAATAACTTGCTCTAAATCTCACAGGAATATCTCCAAAAAAGGTCTTTAAAAATGTAAGAACTGTTCCTCTTAAATGACTAAAATTAATATCTTTATCGATACATAAAACTTCAACCTGATTAAATACAGGGGAATGAGTAGCGTCTACAGCATCTCTCCTATACACTCTACCCGGGGCAATAATTCTTACTGGAGGAGGATTTTTCTCTAAGAACCGTATCTGAACAGGAGAAGTATGGGTTCTTAAAAGTTGATTTTCATCTAAATAGAAAGTATCCTGCATATCTCTTGCGGGATGATTCTTGGGTATATTGAGAGACTCAAAATTATAAAAATCAGTTTCTATTTCAGGCCCACTTTCAACTGAGTATCCTAAACCACAAAAAATATCTATTATTTCATCTTGAGTTGAAATTAAAGGATGTTTATGCCCAGAGGGGGTTCCAATTGAAGGAATAGTTACATCAATTTTTTCTGTCTTAATCTTTTTGTGTAAGGCTTCAATATTTAGTTGATTTTTTCTTTCAGTTATTAATTCTTGCAAATTTATCTTTATTAAATTTGCCTTCTGGCCAAGAATTGGTCTATCAGTAGCTGATAATTGGCCCATTGTTT
>MWOU01000264.1 GCA_002025975.1 Prochlorococcus sp. HOT208_60m_813B04 | reverse complement strand
AGTTGCATGCACACTATATTTATTGAGTTTTTTAATTTTTTATGTCCAAGGCACATTTTGGTTTAATAGGTCTTGGTGTTATGGGCGAAAATTTAGTTCTTAATGCAGAGAGAAATGGATTTTCTAGCGTAGTTTTCAATAGGACTTACTCAAAAACCGAAGAATTTTTACAAGGGCGTGGCCTTGGGAAGAACATAGAAGGAGCTGAAACTCTTCAGGAATTTGTTAATAAGCTAGAGAGACCTAGAAGAATTCTAATGATGGTAAAAGCTGGGCCCGCAACAGATGCTGTCATTGATAATATTTCTGGATATCTCGAGGAAGGAGATTTATTAATAGATGGCGGCAACTCTCAATTTAAAGATACAGAAAGAAGGGTGAATACTCTTGAAAGTAAAAGTTTTGGATACATTGGGATGGGAGTCTCTGGAGGGGCCAAAGGAGCTTTAGAGGGTCCAAGTATGATGCCCGGTGGTACTAAGGCTTCATATGATGCAATAGAAAGCTTGTTAACAAAAATGGCTGCCAAAGTTGAAGACGGACCATGTGTTGCATATGTTGGCCCAGGCGGCTCAGGTCATTTTGTAAAAACTGTTCATAACGGAATTGAATATGGAATTGAACAAATACTTGCAGAAGCTTATGACCTTATGAAGA
>MWOU01000027.1 GCA_002025975.1 Prochlorococcus sp. HOT208_60m_813B04 | reverse complement strand
CAAAGGTTTTGAAACTTCAATATTGCTATATGGTCCTGGAGTGACTTTAGGACTACAAAGAGGCTTTCCAAAGCTTGGAGATGCAGCATTTGATGGTCATTTAAACTTTAATGCTCGCTTAGAAAAATTTATGGGTCAAGGAGGTAAAGTTTATGCCTGTCGATTTGCATTACAAGCTTTGTACGGACATGGAGAAGGTGCTCTCACTCCGGGGATAAAACCAATAAGTCCTTTAGACGTACTCGATATCGTTTTAATTCATCGCAAAGAGGGGGCATTTATTTTAGATACTTGGACTCTGTAAAAAATAAGCTCCAAGAAAATGACTAAAACATTTAAAGTAGCTGCTGCTCAAGTTAGACCTGTACTTTTTGACTTAAATGGTTCATTGAATAAAGTTCTTTTAAAGATTCAAGAGGCAGCTACAAAAGATGTAAAGTTGATAGTCTTTCCCGAAACTTTTCTTCCTTACTACCCATATTTTTCATTTGTAGAGCCACCAGTTCTAATGGGTAAATCTCATATGAAGCTATATGAGCAAGCAGTAGAAATCCCTGGTCCAGTTACAGACATAGTGGGGAAATCAGCTAAAAAAAATAACATTCAAGTTCTTTTAGGAGTTAATGAACTTGATGGTGGAAGTTTGTACAATACTCAAATTCTTTTCAACGAAAAAGGTGAAATTGTTTTAAAGAGAAGAAAAATAACTCCTACTTTTCACGAAAGAATGATTTGGGGTCAAGGAGATGGTTCTGGCTTAGAAGTTGTAGATACTCAACTTGGCAAGATAGGATCTTTGGCTTGTTGGGAGCATTATAACCCTTTAGCTAGATTTGCCCTTATGGCTAAAGGTGAACAAATACATTGTGCTCAATTTCCTGGTTCATTGGTTGGTCCAATATTTACCGAGCAAACTGCAGTCACAATGAGACATCACGCCTTAGAAGCTGGCTGTTTTGTGATTTGCTCAACAGGATGGTTAGATCCAGAAGATTATAAAAAGATAACGTCCGAAACCAATCTTCACAAAGCATTTCAGGGAGGATGTCACACAGCAATTATCAGTCCAGAAGGTAAATATTTAGCAGGACCACTTGATGATGGAGAAGGATTAGCAATAGCAGAAATTAATTTATCACTTATTACTAAAAGGAAAAGAATGATGGATAGTGTTGGTCACTACAGTCGTCCAGATCTTCTTTCTCTAAAACTAAATACATCCCCTAACAAGGTATTTGAGATGACAAATAAGAAAAATTTCATACCAAAAGATCTAACTGCAAAAGACTATTTAGAGGAAATAAATCATGTCTGACATAGGTAAAATTATTACTGAGTTGCAAGTTAATGGGATAAGTTCTACTCCTAAAAAGGGCAACAGGGGTAGGAAAGGAGGAGCTGGTCCATCGGACCATAGAGCTTTAACAATTGAAGGGAAAACTGTAATGGTACCGGTTTATAATCACGTATCTAAAAATTCTAATTATCAACTTTCAGAGGAGCCTGACGGACAACTTATTCTCCAGAATAGTGAAGATTCGATCATCAAGGAATTATCCACCACAAAAGAACCAAATTTTTATTCTTTAAAAACAAAAGACGGTATACCTTATAAATCGATTGCTCTTCTTCATAGCAAGGATGTATTAGCCACAACTATTCTTCAAAAATGTATTCGTTTCAGAAATAGAGAAGAATCTTGCCAGTTTTGTGCAATAGAACAATCTTTGGAAAACGAACAAACCATCGTAAGAAAAACTCCAAATCAAATAGCTGAAGTTGTAGAAGCAGCTGTAAGACTTGATGGAATAAAGCAATTAGTAATGACAACAGGGACCCCAAACAGTAGCGATAGGGGAGCGAGAATAATGGCAGAAGCCGCTAAGGCTGTTAAGGCTAAAGTTGATATTCCAATCCAAGGTCAATGCGAACCGCCTGATGATCCTATTTGGTTTCAAAAAATGAAAGCCTCAGGTGTAGATAGTTTAGGCATGCATTTAGAGGTTGTAGAGGAGGAGATAAGAAAAAAAATTCTTCCCGGCAAATCTGAAATTTCCCTTGAAAGATATTATAAATCTTTCGAAGAAAGCGTAGCAGTATTTGGAAGAGGAGAAGTTTCTACATATTTATTAGCCGGATTAGGCGATAGCAAAGAATCTCTAATAAATTGCAGTAAAAAATTAATATCTATAGGAGTTTATCCTTTTATAGTTCCATTTGTGCCAATAGCAGGAACTCCTCTAGAACATCATCCCTCCCCAAGTACTGATTTCATGATTGATATTTATCAATCAGTTTCGAATTTACTAAGTGAAGGCAACATAAAATCTGATGAAATGTCAGCTGGTTGTGCCAAATGCGGTGCCTGCTCAGCTTTATCCCTATTTGAGAGTTAAAAAATTATGTTTTTTATTGACCCCTCAAGTCAGGATATAGGTAGAAGCTTTAGCTCTGCGCCTTACTATTTCACACCCTCTGTAAGATCAGGTATCGGGATTGAAGAAGAAGATTTCATGCTATCTCCAAATTCAAATTCAGAAAACTTTTCATTTCATTTGCTTGAAGAGAATTCTCCCCTTATCAAAGACTATTGGAGATTACGAAAGAGAATATTTTGCGAGGAACAAAATATTTTTGCTGAATCAGATATTGATGAAATTGATCAATTTGCATACCCAATAGTTTCTTTGAATTATGGATTTGGCGCTCAAGAGAGAGTCGTTGGAGTAGTAAGAATTTACGAAACAGAAAAAAGACAATGGTACGGTGGGAGATTAGGTGTTGATTCTACTTTCCGTAAATTCAACCAAATAGGAAAAGGATTGATCTGGAAAGCAGTAACTACAGCAAATGGATGGGGATGCGATCAATTTTTAGCCACTGTTCAGATACAAAATGTAAGGTTTTTTAGACGACTCAAGTGGAATTCAATTAAACAAATTGAAATCAAAGGAATAAAACATCACTTAATGGAGGCTGACTTAAATTATTACAAGCCATCAAAATTAAGCAGACCAGGCTCATATTTAGTGAAAAAGTAATCACAAAAAATGTTAGAAAAACTTATCAAAAAATTGCAAACTCATAGTGGTATTGAATCTAAAAAAGATATTCAAAGTGCTGCAAAAACTTTCTCACATAGCCCGTTCAGTGAACTTGGCAAATCTGCAATGCTTGGAGATGATGCTGCAGTAATCCCTAAACAATCAGGTTTGTTATTAATGGCAAGTGAAGGAATTAGTCCAAGCTTGGTAGAAAAAGAGCCGTGGTTCGCAGGATGGAGCAGTGTATTGGTAAATATCAGTGACATCGTTGCGATGGGCGGTAAACCTTTAGCTTTAGTTAACAGTATTTGGAGTGATAAAAATGATTTAGAAAAACATAATCAAATTCTTTCTGGCATGAGTTTTGCGTGTGAAAAATTTAATGTCCCAATGGTTGGTGGTCACTCAAATCAAAAAAGTCCTTATACTGCCTTATCAGTATCAATTCTTGGACTGGTAGATGGTCCTATTCTTTCTTCAAGATTCGCAGAGTCTGAAGATGAATTATGGATAATAGCAAACAAGGATGGATGCTTTTTTAAAGATTATCCCTTTTGGGATGCAGCTACGAAAGCATCTGCAACTTTACTTAGAAAACATTTTTCATTGATACCGTTTCTCGCAAAAAAAAATATCATTCATGCGGCCAAAGATATAAGCATGGGCGGTATAACAGGTACTGCAGTTATGTTTGCTGAATCTGCTGGAAAAACAATTGTAATTGATCTTGAGAAAATTCAACGCCCTAAAGGAGTAACAGAATTCGACTGGCTTACTTGTTTCCCCAGCTATGGGTTTCTTTGTGCTATCAAGCCTTCTAAAGCTAATTTTTTAAAGGAAGCTTTAAGAGCATATGAAGAACTAATTTGCTGTCATGTCGGCAACTTTAAAAACGGGAATAGCAGTGTTTATATTAAAAATTCAAATGGAGCAAAATTGCTTTGGGAAGAAGATACTCCTCTCACTGGATTTACTCATGCAAATTAAATCAATAATGCTCTAATCAACTAAAATTTTCATATAACAACAACGGAAACTAATTTAAAAATGCCAGAAATTAATTTTCAAATAAATTTACCTGACGGTAAAAAAGCATCTCTATATTCTCCTTCCACAGTAATTTTAGAATATTTGAAACCTGGAGATTCCTTGAAAATTTCAGATTTTAAGTCTCTTGCTATTCAAGCTTTGCATAAAGCTTCTGAAAAAGTCAGAGCAAAAT
>MWOU01000263.1 GCA_002025975.1 Prochlorococcus sp. HOT208_60m_813B04 | reverse complement strand
TCCTCCAGCCAGTCATAGCCCAACCTTTCGCAAATCCATTTATTATAAAAATCCTATCTTTTAAGTCATTTGCTAATGAAGATAAACTGTAGTGTTTAAATTCTTTTTTAAGAATTAGTTCGTAAATCTCATCGGATAGAATATTGATATTTGGATTTTCTCTAGCTAAATCGGCAATTTGTAATAATTCTTCCTTTGACATAACTCTACCAGTAGGGTTATTAGGAGAATTGATAATTATAAATTTAGTTTTTGAAGAGACTTTAGACTTCAAATCTTTTATATTTATTTTGAATCCATCTTCTGCAGAAGAATTTGTAAAAATCGGCTTCCCACCCGCTAATCTAACCATCTGGGGATAACTTAACCAATATGGAGAAGGAATAATAACTTCGTCTCCAGTATTTAACAAGACTTGGAAAAGATTATATATTGCTTGCTTAGCACCATTTGTTACCATTACATTTTTAAATTCATAATCTAAATTGTTTTGAATTTGAAGTTTATTTGCAATTGCTTTTCGGAGATCTAAATTCCCCGCTGCGGGCCCGTACTTTGTAAATCCATCAAATATAGCTTTACTTGTAGCCTCTATAACTTCTTTTGGGGCATCAAAATCAGGTTCTCCTGCACTTAAATTGCAAATATCTACACCTTCTGCAGATAATTGATTTGCTTTAGCACTTATCTGCAATGTAAGAGAAGGCTCAATTGAAAGTGCCCGATCAGATAAATTAACTTGAATCATTGACTTATGACTTTTCAAATATGACTTTTAATAATGACAAATGCATTAATTAAGAATAAATAAAACTATCACACTATGGTTTAATTTAGTTCATTTTCTTAATCTATTTTATTTTCATGTTTTGAGTTCTTAAGATAAAAATATTTAAAGTTTTATTTTCGGTGAAAAGGTTAGTAATTGGGAGAGGAAGTGTATTTGCAGATTTGTTAATAATTGGAGAGGCACCTGGAGCACAGGAAGATTTAGAAGGAAAACCTTATGTAGGTAAATCTGGTAAGTTATTAAACGAATTATTAA
>MWOU01000262.1 GCA_002025975.1 Prochlorococcus sp. HOT208_60m_813B04 | reverse complement strand
TTTATACGAACTATGGAAACATAACATATGTTATTGATTCAAACCCTCTTTTGAGTACTAACAATAAAGCCTTTATCACTACTACATATATTGAGGAAATAGTTTTTAATGATAGTACAGTAGCTTTATCTACATTGTCTGATAGCTTCTCGTGGATTTATACAGATGAATATCGATACACTGCTCACACAAGAAATGGTTCAAGAGAAAACGATTTATTTAATTACATTGGCGGTAACGACACCATTGATGGAGGTGAAGGATTAGATGCGATTTCACTACATTCATTTAGTAAAGACGCCAGTATTACAAAAAGTTCAGATGTCACTTTTATAGAATTTGATAACCACGAAGTTTACGATAATGGTTCTATTACTTTAATCAATATTGAAAAAATATTTTTCAGAGATGGTGAAGTTTCCACTGATAATTTAACTTATAAAACTGTTGATTTAATAAATCCTTCTTTAAGTTCTTCCTCTCCTGCAGATAATGCATCAGCAGTGACGAAAATAAGCAATATTGTTCTCAACTTCTCAGAAGCTGTTGATGTAGAAACTGGCAATATTGTTATTTATAAATCTTCGGATGATTTTGTCGTAGAAACTATTGATGTAACCAGTGATCAGGTGACAGGATCTGGTTCTACTCAAATTACAATTAATCCCAAAAATGATTTAGAACTTCAGACAGAATTTTATGTGCAAATTGATGAGACTGCTTTTGATGACGCAGCAGGAAATTCCTATGCAGGGATTAGTGATACAACAAGTCTCAGTTTTACAACTGAATTGACAAAAATAGACCTAGGCAAATTAACTAATGACAATATTTATTCTTATGAAAATGAAGTCACTGGGTCAAAAAAACTGAAATATATATTTAGTGTCGATAATAATTTATACCCTTATTTTACTTTGTCGGGGATGTCTTCAGATTTAGATATAGATATTTATGAGATAACTACAACAGATAGCGGTCAAAGTAACTCAACTCTAATTAAAAGCTCACAAAATCCTGGGATTGAATCTGAATCCTTTTTTAAAGCTTTAGGTAATGGGAATTATGAAGTTTTAATCACTCCATACGAAAACAATACTAATGAAACAATCAAATTTAATTTCGAAATTGATAGTAAATCTTTTAAAGAAAATACATCTCTACCAAATGATCCTCTATTTGATAGTCAGTGGCATTTATTTAATACAGGGCAAGCCAATGCTATTGATAATTGGGATATTTTTGCTCCTGAGGCATGGAAAGATACAAGCTCTAGCTCAAAAATAACAGTAGCTGTTATTGACTCAGGTATTGACTATAACCATATTGATTTAGATGATAATATCTGGATTAATGCAGGAGAAATAAAGAATAATGGTATTGATGATGATGGCAACGGCTATATAGATGATTACCAAGGATGGGATTTTTATTATCAAGATAATGACCCAATGGATTATGACAATCATGGTACACATGTTGCAGG
>MWOU01000261.1 GCA_002025975.1 Prochlorococcus sp. HOT208_60m_813B04 | reverse complement strand
AAAAATTATTTAAAACTCCATAACATATCAAAATTTTTTAAAGTTGTATTGTAGTAATATACCTTACATGAAAAAGAAAAAATCAAAAAAAAATCAAACAACTTCAAATTTAAAAGATCAAAAATTAGGTCAAACAAAAAATTCTGCAAAATTAGTACTTTTTGTTTTTGGGATAGGTCCAATTATTGGCATAATAATATTTTTATACAGTAAGGGATTTTTTAATTCACCAACTATTTAAACCTTAAGAAATAGAGTAATTTTAAAAAATCAATTTTAATAAAATTTAAAAATGTTTATTGAAATTTTTTTAATGAAAATATTCTAAATTCAACCATTTTTCTTGCATTTTCTGGATTAGAGATTAAAAAAGGGTGGTCTGATAAAAGTTCAAATACCTTTTCTATCTTTGATCCTATATCATCACAATCAATATTTTCCCATTCCTCATCAAATGACATTGCAAAGCTATCAGCATTATCATATAGTTTATCTTTCATAATTTTAATTTAGAAAATTTCAGAAATCCGACCCAATCTAAAAGAGTAATTAGAAGATGAAGAATATAAAACTATTCTCATGACTATTTGAGAAATAACTTTCTATGATTGTTCTTTAAAAATTATACCTCAATAATATTATTCAAATTATCAAATAAAACTATATGATCAAAATCTTGTTTTATTTGACAAAAATGTTACAATAATGACATACAAAAAAGATTCATGGAAAATAAAGTTAAAAGAATAGGTTATCTTCCTAGAAAAAGAGTACTTGAAATTATTGATGAAATTTCTAAGAGCGAATCTATAAGTAGATCTAAAGTAGTTGGAATATTAGTTGAGGAAGCACTAGATGCCAGAGGAATTGCAAATTTTGGATATAGCAATATCAGTAAGTCAAATATACTAAAGTCGGATAGTTATAAAGATCTCCAAAATGAGAATACCCATTTAAAAGATTCAGGAGATGAATTTGTTGATGATAGTGGTTACACAGCTTCTTCTCACAAAACTTTAGATCGCTCAATATCTTCTGCAGATATTGAATTAGCAAATAAAATAAATATTCTTAAGGAGTCAGGATTAATATGACTTTTATTGAGTAATTATTTTATTATTTAATGCATAACATTGGATCATTGTTTATTCTTAGTCAAGAATAATATTCTTTTTAAATAATTCGAATATTAAATCCTTTCTAATATTAATTTTGTAATTAAAAATGAAAGATATTAAATGTCCTTCATGCGGCAAAACATTCCGAATTGATCCCAGCAGCTTTGAAGAAATTCTTCTTCAGATAAAAGATGAAGAATTTAACAAACAAATAAAAGAAAGACTTATTTTGGCTGAAGAAGATAATAAAAAAGCTTTGGAAATTTTAAAACGTGAGTTAAAAATACAGTTAATAGAGCAAGATCGCATTAAAGTGTCTGAAATCCAAACTCTTGAATCTAAATTAAAAATAGCTGAAGAAAAGAAAACAATTGCCCTTAATGATTTAAAAAATCAAGCAACAAATAAAATTAATTCATTAAATAATGAATTAATCAAGTTGAAGGATGAAATCAAAACCCAGTCTTTAATTTCAGAATTATCTTTAAAAAACAAAGTAAGTGAAGCTGTTAC
>MWOU01000260.1 GCA_002025975.1 Prochlorococcus sp. HOT208_60m_813B04 | reverse complement strand
CTAACTTATAGAGGAAAAGCTTACACAAGCTAGTTTATTTAACCACTAAAAGAAAAAGCCACTTTTAGTGGCTTTTTTATTATCCATTCTTAGACTAAAAAAATAACTTAATACTTCTCACAAGAATTAAAATAATATGATTCAATTGCATTTATATATTAGATAACAATGGCAGACCAAAAACCTTTATTTAAAGCACCTTATGACATAAAAGATGTTAGTGCTCTTTTCGCCATAGTTGCCATCGTTTTAATAATCACTGCCATAGTTGGGAATAACTTATTTGGTTTATTTCAACAAAATGTCAACTTTGGGTGATTTTTTTGGAAGCTAAATTTATTTTCTTTTAGCGGCGGCTTTGATATTCAACTTGACATGCGTTTCTGAATTATTTCCAAAAAGATCAACCTCTTTTTGTTATAATTAAAAAGCTAAAAATTTAATATTTTTTACCTGGAGGGGTGGTCGAGTGGTTTAAGGCTCTAGTCTTGAAAACTAGCGTATCTGCAAGGGTACCGTGGGTTCGAATCCCACCCCCTCCGCTCTAATAAAAAGTAACTGAAGTTAAACAGAATAATATGAACGCCTTTTTGGTACATATTCGTTAGGATAAATTTTATTTGACCCATGAATAAAGGATTCGCCGCAGATACTTTAACATCCAAAAAATCCCAAAAAAAAGTTGTTTCAAATGCACCTCAAGGTAGATTAATAT
>MWOU01000259.1 GCA_002025975.1 Prochlorococcus sp. HOT208_60m_813B04 | reverse complement strand
TCAGTATTAATTCCTTCTGTTTTTTGATATGCTGATTCATCATTTTCAGGAGTTGAATTTTGGGTAGATGATATATCTTCAGGGGCATTATCCTGATTAGATTCATCATTTTCCTTATTATCAATATTGTCTGATTGATTTTCAATCATTTTTCTAAAATTTAATAAAACTATTTTCCAATAAAGTGATGCACAAAACAAGTTGCGGAAGGCCGCACAAATATTTAGTCAGGAACAAATCTCAATGCTAATCCATTGTTGCAGTATCTTTTGCCAGTGGGTGGTGGTCCATCATTGAAGACATGACCTTGATGACCTCCGCATCTAGAGCAATGATATTCGGTTCTCGGGACAATTAACTTAAAATCAACTTTTGTTTCTATTGACCCTTGAATTGAATCCCAAAAACTTGGCCATCCTGTGCCACTATCGAACTTTTTATCTGAGGAAAAAAGTGGCAAATCGCATCCTGCACAGTAAAAAATACCTTTTCTTTTCTCATTATTTAATTTACTGTTGAAAGCTCTTTCAGTCCCTTCCTCTCTCAAAATATAATAAGATTCTGGATTAAGCCTAGTTTGCCATTCCTCTTTTGAGAAATTCCACTCTTCTTTAGAAGAAAGTGAAGATGCTAATACTTTCATAGGCTTAAATATTATTTTTAAGATTGACATAGTAGGAATTAGAATAAAAGTTCTTCTCGATAAGAATTGATTCATATTATTTAAATTCAAATAAAACAATGAAATTAATTCAATCTGATTCTATTAAGAATATTCATAAATTAAGTATTGCTCCAATGATGGATTGTACTGATAAGCACTTCAGAATGATTATGAGGAAAATAAGTTCTGAAGCTCTATTGTATACAGAAATGATTGTTGCCCAGAGTTTAATGTATACGAATAAAAAAGAAATTTTTCTAAATTTTAATAGTGAAGAACACCCTATATCGATTCAGTTTGGTGGGGACGATCCTAAAATCCTTAAAGAGGCAGCCCAAATGGCACAGGATTGGGGTTATGACGAAATAAACTTTAATGTTGGCTGTCCGAGTCCAAGGGTATGTTCTGGAAATTTTGGCGCTTCACTTATGAAAGAACCTGAAAAAGTAGCAAAATGTATAGAATCCTTAAAAAATAATTGCAACTTACCGGTTACAATCAAACACAGAATTGGCGTAGACAATGATGATAGTTTCTTTAACTTAAATAATTTCGTAAGAATTATCGCAAATGCTGGTGCAGATA
>MWOU01000258.1 GCA_002025975.1 Prochlorococcus sp. HOT208_60m_813B04 | reverse complement strand
TTCAACATATTCTTTTTGCCTTATAGTTCTTGGTCTTAAATATCTTCCTTCTTTGGAACGCGCAAGAATTTTTTTTCCTAGTTCAGCATGTGAAGACGATTCGCCCATATTTAAAGAACTTAAAGCCGCTTTAAGATCTACCTCTGGGACTTCTAACCCTTGTTCCCAAATTGGTCTTGTTAGTTCTACTAATGCTGAGGCTCTTTCAATTTTAGATATGACACCGTTCATCTCAAGTTGTAAGCCTCTTATAGTTAAAGAAACTCCTGTAAGAGACTCAAATTTTTTTAAGAAAGAATTACCAGGACCAGATAATGCTGTAGCGGCATCAGAGCTTGGCAAATCTATTTTGAAGTGACCAGTTTTGGAAACTTCCTTCATCTAGTTATTGAATAAGAATAAAAATTTATCAACTCACTAGCTTTCAGCTTCATTACCCTCGCTTTCAACTTTACTACTATTAGTTTCTTCGTCTTTGGTTTTAGACTTAGCTAATTTTTCCTTCTCTAACTTTGCTTTACCAATTGCGATAGAGGGTCTTTCTGTTTTTTCTAATAAACCTCCCTTTTCTAATAAAGTTCTCACAACATCAGTTGGCTGAGCACCCTGAGTAAGTCTTGTTCTTAAAGCTTCTGTGTCAAGCCTGGTTTCCTTAGTTCTTGGATTATAAAAACCTAGTTCTTGCAGGGGTCTACCATCTCTTCTGGAAGTACTGTTGCATGCAACGATTCTGAAACTTGCCTCTTTTTTCTTTCCAAAGCGCTTAAGGCGCAATTTAATCATCTTAAATTAATGCGTTTTTTATAATAG
>MWOU01000257.1 GCA_002025975.1 Prochlorococcus sp. HOT208_60m_813B04 | reverse complement strand
AGCAGGACTAATCGTTAATGATGGAAAGGATCTAGCTGTTCAAACTGCAACTTCTGTCCAAAAAAAATTGGAAAAATCTGATTTTGAAGTTGTAAGAGTTAGTAGCTCTGGAGGGATGGTTGGTTTCGCAAATCCTGATCAACATGTTCGTCCTTTGGGATATACGAATTGCGTTCCTGAGGGGTTTGATTCATCTATGGAATTTGCAATCGTTCTTGGCGGTGATGGGACTGTGCTTTCTGCTGCAAGACAAACAGCACCTGCCAAAATTCCAATTCTTACAATAAATACTGGTCATTTAGGATTTCTTGCGGAAGCTTATTTATCTAACTTGGATGAGGCTTTAGATAAAATAATTGCTGGAAATTGGGATATTGAGGAAAGAACTTGCTTTATTATTAGTGTAATGAGGAATGATCAGAGGAGATGGGAGTCTCTTTGCCTTAATGAGATGGCTCTTCATAGAGAACCTCTAACAAGTATGTGTCACTTTGAGATTTCTATAGGGCGACATGCTCCTGTGGATATTTCAGCTGATGGAGTAATTTTATCTACTCCAACTGGTTCTACTGCATATTCTCTTAGTGCTGGAGGACCAGTTATCACACCTGATTGTCCAGTGGTACAGTTAACTCCAATTGCTCCACATTCATTGGCATCAAGGGCATTAGTATTTAATGATTCAGAACCAGTAACTGTTTTCCCTGCAACTCCTGAAAGATTAGTAATGGTTGTTGATGGGAATGCTGGTTGTTATGTTTGGCCTGAAGATAGGGTTCTTATAAGAAAAAGTCAACACTCCGTGAAGTTTATAAGACTTGAAGATCATGAATTTTTCCAAGTTTTAAGAAATAAACTAGGTTGGGGATTGCCCCATGTGGCTAAACCTGACAAATAACAATTACTTAAATTTATTTTTTCCCTTTTAATAGAAATACAGGATTATTTGGTTCTAATCTCATTCCATCAGCGATACTTAAGCTTTTATAGGTCTGAATTAAATTTAAATTTGTTTTGAAATTTTTATCTTCTAATTCCTTTTTTAACTCTTTAATAGAGTGAATGTCAATTATTGGGATAACGATAATATCTCCTATTCTCATGCTCATAGCCATTGCATTAATAATTGAAGTTTAGTCTTTTTGTCACATCCTCCAATTACGATTCTATTTGGTTTTTCAAAAGGACCTAAATTTCTCGAATTCAATGTTTTAATTATGTCTTCCTCAAAAATAAATTTTGGTTTTACGCCAAGCCTTTTTGAGTTTTCCCCTATTAATGCTTTTGAGCCAATCCTTTTATCGACACAAAACAAATCTAATTTAGGCCTTAATTTTAATGCCTCTAAACCAATTGATCCACAACCTGCTCCTATATCCCAAATGACACCATTTTCCGGGAGCTCCAAATCAGCTAAGATTTGAACGCGAACCTCCCTTTTTGTTAATAAATTTGGTCTATCATCAAAAGTTTTAAAAATACTGTCATTGATTCCGAAAAGAGGGTTTTTATTATTTAAAAAGATTTTCTTTGTTTTTGTAAGAACAACAATGTTCAAACTTGATACATATGAGGGTAATGACTCTTTAAGATTTAATTTGCGTATATTTTCATTGTCGAAGCCTATTTCTTCACAGAGCCAAAAATCATAGAAGTCAATCAGATTTAATTCTGATAAATGTTTTTTGATTATTTCTAAACTTTCGTTTTTTGAATCTGTAATAATAGCCAAACTTAAAGGCCTTGCTTTTAGAGCCTCAACTAACTTAGTCGAATCTCTGCCATGAATGCTTACATATACAGCATCTTGCCATGGGATCTTTAACTTACTAAATGCTAATTGAATGCAAGTATTTGAAGGGTAAAAAATTAATTCATCTTTTGAGAAATTTTCTAGTAATATTCTTCCAATTCCAAACCAAAGTGGATCTCCTCTAGAAATTAAAATAACATCATTTTTTTGAGATCTAAGCCAGTCAAGAAGTTCGTTATTACTGTTGCTGGAAAAAAATGATTTCTTTTTTTCTAAACCTTTTTCGCTCCATGATTTAATTTCTTCAAAATATGAATAAGGAACTGCAATATTTCCTGTCTTTAAAAATAATTCTTGTAATTTGGAAGGTAAATCTTCAAATCTATATGAATTAATACCTACCACATGTATTTTTCTATAAACTTCAGTCATCAATATTTCATGAAAAGGAACTAAACTGTTTGAAAGTTTTATTAAATTATCTTATTATTATTCGAGTTATCATAGTAAATTAATTGTCTGAAAGAAGAAAGAGATTACATGATTTATTATTAACTCTAATTAATAAAGACAGTGAATTTGAGTTTATTGAGGAAGATTCTAACGATTTAACATCTAGCTATTCTGAAAAAGACACTTTGAATTTATCTCGAGTTATAGAAAAAAATCGTAAAATAATCAAAAGATATCAAGCTATTGTAAGAACAGCTGTAACTCTTGACGCCCTGATGGATTCTGAAAATGAAGAAAATTACAAAATCAAATAAAAATATTTTTTTGAAAGGAATATTACCTTTAATTTTATTACTATCCTTTATTTTTAATCCATTAAAAGTATCTGCAGAAGTTGCAGAAACAGAAATAAACGGGGAATTAATAATCGCAAGTAGTGAGTTTTTAAGAGACTTGGACTTTGAAACTTGGCAATTAGTGGCCTACAAATCACCACTTTTTGAAGATAAATTGATTTTGAGAGTAATAGGATATCCTGGAAATCTTAGGATTGATCATCCCACTGACTTGAGGGTTGAATCAGGGAGAAAACAGTGGCTTTTAGATGATAAAACATTACTTAATTTAGAATTAGCAAATGATGGAAGACAAGCTGCTGCTGAATTTGATCTTGATGAATTGATCAGAAATTTGGATAAAAATAGACCATTAAGATTATCTTTGTCAGGAGTTTTTTCTGAGTTACCAGTTCCTCCCTTTGTTGTTAAAGAGTGGAGATCAATAAACTGAATTTTATTTTTGTAGATGTCTGAAGAAAAAATTACCCATATAAAATGGATGAAAAGAGCAATATTTTTGGCGTCTTTAGGCAAAAATACAACGAGTCCAAACCCAAGGGTGGGAGCAGTGATACTTGATAACAATGGAAGCATTATTTCAGAAGGATTTCATTACAAGGCTGGCATGCCTCATGCTGAGGCAATGGCTTTTAATAATTTAAAAAAAGATGCTAAAGGCGGATCAATGTATGTAAACCTTGAACCTTGCTGCCACCATGGTAAAACACCTCCATGTGTAGATAAGGTTATATCCTCTGGGATAAAAAAGGTATATATATCTATTGAAGATCCTGATAAAAGAGTCGCTGGCAAAGGTATTAAACTGTTAAAAGAAGCTGGAATACAGGTTCACTTAGGATTATGTAAAAAAGAATCCTTAGATGTAAATAAGGCTTTCGTACATAGAAATATTTCTAAAAAGGCATTTGGTGTTCTTAAATGGGCAATGAGCATTGATGGAAGAATAGCCTTAAAAAATGGGAAAAGTAAATGGATTACCAATGAAGAATCGAGGTCATTAGTACACTCTTTTAGAGCAGAATTTGATGCAATAATTGTTGGAGGAAACACATTAAGAAGAGATAATCCACTTTTGACAACTAGAGGTTTAAAAAATCCTGAGCCTTTGAGAGTTGTTTTCACAAAAAGTCTAGACCTGCCTACAAAATCTAATCTTTGGAATTGTAATAAGGCAAAAACTTTAGTTATTTATGATTCTTCTTCAGCAAATGAAAACTACCTTACTAGGATCCCAAAATGTGTTGAAGTTGAAAAGGTATCATCA
>MWOU01000256.1 GCA_002025975.1 Prochlorococcus sp. HOT208_60m_813B04 | reverse complement strand
TCCTTCTATAACTTCTTCTTTGAGAATTTTTTGAGAAATAGATTCAAGAAGTTCTAAGTTATTCCTTAAGATATTTAGTGCCATTTCATGTGCATCATCGACTAGATCTCTGACCTCTTTGTCTATAGCTTGAGCGGTAGCATCACTTACTGATCTTCTAGGGTTATTTCCATTTCCTAAAAACTGACCTCCACCTTGTTTGTCGTAAGCAAGAGGTCCAAGGATTTCACTCATTCCAAATGTACCGACCATTTGTTCAGCTATATCTGTTGCCCTTTGTAAATCATTTGAAGCGCCAGTTGTTATCCTCCCAAAGACAACTTCTTCTGCAGATCTTCCTCCAAGTAACGTAGCTATTTGTCCCTTTAATTCATCTTTAGAATTTAAGAACCTTTCTTCAGTTGGTAACTGGAGAGTATAACCCAGTGCACTCATACCTCTTGGTACAATTGAAATTTTTGCAACCTTTGAACCTCCAGGCATTAGGTGACCAACAATAGCATGTCCAACCTCATGGTAAGCAACGACTTTCTTTTCATCATCTTGCAAAACACGACTTTTTTTCTCTAAACCAGCCACAACTCTCTCAATTGCTTCACTTAAATCTTGTTGTTCTACACACTTCCTTTTAGCTCTGGCTGCTAGTAAAGCAGCCTCATTTACCATGTTAGCTAAATCAGCTCCGGCAAATCCACTAGTAGCTTGTGCAATAGAATCTAAGTCTATTGAATCGGCAAGTTTAACTTTTTTTGTATATATGTCTAGAATGGTTTTTCTTCCAGACAAATCTGGTCTATCTACTAACACTTGTCTATCAAATCTACCAGGTCTTAAAAGCGCTGCATCGAGCACTTCAGGTTGGTTTGTAGCAGCAAGAACTATTACCGGTTTGTCAGTGGAGGCGAATCCATCCATTTCAGTAAGAAGCTGATTTAAAGTTTGTTCTCTTTCGTCATTTCCTCCAACAACCCCCATTGATCCCGAACGGCTTTTGCCAATGGCATCTAACTCGTCAATAAAAATAATGCAAGGAGCTTTTTTCTTCGCTTGTTCAAATAAATCTCTCACTCTTGCTGCGCCTGCTCCTACAAAAAGTTCAACGAATTCTGAGCCTGAAATAATGAAGAATGGAACTTCAGCTTCCCCTGCAACAGCTTTTGAAAGAAGAGTTTTACCCGTTCCTGGAGGTCCTACTAAAAGTACTCCTTTTGGTATTCGCGCACCGATATCTGTGTATCTCTCTGGTCTTTTTAAAAAATCTACTATTTCTGTTAATTCATCTTTGGCTTCATCAACTCCTGCCACATCTGCAAATGTAACTTTTGATTCATCATCGGGCACATAAACTTTGGCTTTACTTTTAGTAAAACTTAGAGCCCCTTGTGCACCTCCACCTCCCATACTTCTTCTAGCAAAGAATTGTAAAACAAGGATAAAAATTAGAGGAGGTACAACCCAGCTCAATATAGTTGAGAAGAAATTAGGTTTTTTGGGAGGTGCAGCTGCAAATTCAACACCCTTACTTTCTAGCCTTTGTGGCAAGTCCATATCAAAGATCGGAGTTGTCGCTAAAACAGAAGGTGCACCTTCTTCAGCTCCATTTAACTCATATCTAATTTGTTCTTGAGTAATATATGCACGTTTAACTTCCCCATCGTTAACTTGATCTATAAATAAAGAGTAAGGGACTCTAGGGATTTGCATATTTTGATTAGGGAAGAGACTACTAAATAGTAGTAATGCGCCAACTCCTATTAAAATGATATTCACTATTCCAAATCTTCTATTAGGTTGATTATCGTCTTGTCTTATTGGCATGGTTGAGGGAATTTTGAACTT
>MWOU01000255.1 GCA_002025975.1 Prochlorococcus sp. HOT208_60m_813B04 | reverse complement strand
AAAATAGACCTGCAACCTTCTTTAACGAGGGAGCTGTTGCTCACGTAACTATGGGGGATCCCTTCTGCACAAATTTATCACGTATATTAAGTGAAATCGGAGAAAAAAATATTCCTGGCGGTAGACAATTGCATAGAGGGGGTACCTATTTAGCAATGGAAGGTCCCGCTTTCTCAACTAGAGCAGAATCTAATTTATATAGGAGTTGGGGATGTTCAATAATTGGAATGACGAACCACACAGAAGCAAGATTAGCTAAAGAAGCTGAAATAGCTTACTCCTCCTTATCTATGGTTACTGATTATGATTGCTGGCATCAAACTCATCAAGAAGTTTCTGTAGAGATGGTTTTAGATAATCTTAGATCAAATACTGAAGTGGCTAATAAAATAATATTCGAAGTAGCTAAATTAATTGAAAAAGAAAGACCAAAAAGCAAATCTCATTTTTCATTAAAAGATGGATTGATAACCCAAAAAGAAAATATCCCAAGCTCCACAAAAGAGAAACTAAGGATATTTACTGATTCTTATTAGGCTG
>MWOU01000254.1:0-667 GCA_002025975.1 Prochlorococcus sp. HOT208_60m_813B04 | reverse complement strand
TTTTAGTGTCATCAGAAACACTGCCAGTGTTTGCATGAATATTACCATCATAATCTTTAATGTATTCAAGATGATAACAAGTTCCTACTTGATGATTTGATACATCTAATAATGATCCATTAAAATAGTTAAATGAGGGTGTAGAGCTAACGCTATGATTTTTCTCCATAAGTGATGCTCCATGAAACATATTCGTTAAATTATCTTCTTTATCTATGTACCAAGAACTAATATCTTGATTAAATGCATCTGCGTTATAAAACATCCAATAAAAATCAGTTCCACTACTTACATCCCAGTTACCAATATCCTGATTAAAATCAGTCCCACCAAACATCTCACTAAAGTCAGTTCCTTTGCTTACATCCCAGCTTCCAATATCTTGATTAAATGCAGAAGAATTAAACATTCTTTTGAAATTAGTACCATTACTAACATCCCAATTACCTATATCCTGATTAAAGTCTGATGCTTTAAAAAACATGTAAGAAAAATCAGTTCCTTTGCTTACATCCCAACTGCCTATATCTTGGTTAATAGCAGAGCCTGAAAACATAGATTCAAAATTTGTTCCATTACTTACATCCCAACTACTTATATCCTGATTAGAAACTGATGCATAAGAAAACATCCATTTAAAATTTGCTCCATTACTTACATCCCAACT
>MWOU01000026.1 GCA_002025975.1 Prochlorococcus sp. HOT208_60m_813B04 | reverse complement strand
AGATCGAGGCCTAAAACTGTAATAGACTTTGGAACTATTTTTTTGTTATAAATTTTTTCAACTTTTTCTATTTTCTTTTTTGAAAGAATTATGTAATTGCAAAAATTTTCCATTAGTTGGTCATCATATGGATCCGCAGATAGTTCTTTTATTTCGTTATTCAAAGGTTTAATTATTTGACTAATTAATCTATTTATCGGACTATAAATTTCTTTAATCCATGTTTCAACTTCTTTGTCTTTTATTGAAGAATTATATTTTTTTGAATTAAATTCCTCTTCCCAATTTCCATTTAATGAATCAAATGATGAACTGGAAGAGAAAAAACTGTTATCGTATTGTTTCTTTTTGATAGGGTCATTTAGAGTTTCCCATGCATTTTGTATCGCAAGAAATCGTTCTTTCTTGCCGCCTGCATCTGGATGATGTTGCTTAACTAAAGAGCGATATGAAGATTTAATTTCACTTCTGGTTGCATTTTTTTTTGAGACCTAATTCTTCATATAAATTTTTTCCCATTTTTATAAATTATGCATTAAAGATAACCATCTTTTCTGGCTTGAATTGAAGTATTAGATTCAAACATTGCTGTTGATAAATATCTTTCTCCAAAACTTGGAAGAATAACTATCAATCTTTTCTTCATTAGTTCTTTTCTTTTGCCAATTTTTATAGTTGCTGCTAAAGCTGCTCCGCTGCTGATTCCAGATAATAGGCCTTCCAATCTAGCTAATAAACGCCCATAATAAAAAGCTTCATCGTCATCTATTTTTATAATTTCATCAATTAATTTAGTATTGAGTACTTTCGGTACGAAACCCGCGCCAATTCCTTGTATCGAATGAGATCCTGCTTTTTCTCCGGAAATCACAGCACTTTTTTTGGGCTCTACGGCATAAATTTTGCAATTTGGATTAACTTTTTTTAAAAAACGTGCACAACCAGTAATTGTCCCTCCTGTGCCTACTCCTGTAACTAGTCCATCTAAATTGTTATTGGATTGGGACCATATTTCTTGAGCCGTTGTTCTTTCATGAATATCTGGATTAGCAAAGTTTTCAAACTGATTAAATTGATAGCTATTTGCAATGGTTGAAGACAACTCATTAGCTAAATCTAAAGCTCCTTTCATTCCGTCTTTGCCCGGTGTAAGCTGTAATTCAGCTCCATACGCTCTCAACATTGCCCTTCTCTCAATACTCATCGTATCCGGCATAGTTAATATCAATTTGTAGCCTTTTGCTGCAGCTACCATTGCTAATGCGATGCCAGTATTCCCACTAGTTGCTTCTATTAATGTTGTTTTATCTGGTTTTATTAATCCTTCTTCTTCAGCTTTACATAACATTGAATAAGCGATCCGATCCTTAACGGACGCTGATGGATTGAAACTTTCAAGTTTAGCTATTATTTCTGGATAACAATCGCAATACTTTCTGATTCGATTTAATTTTACTAATGGGGTATTTCCAACTAAAGAAGTTATATCATTTGCTATTTCCATGAAATTATTTTTTAAAATGCAAAATAAAATCTCCTACATTCATAATAATTGTATTTAAAGAGCTTTTATATAATTTTCTAAAAAAAATTTAATTTAAATAACTTCCTGCGAAAAAATTTTTAGTAATATAGGAGGTAGTTTTTATTATGATTATGTATTCGCTGGAACTAAGTCTGAGATATTCACCTTTTCCACTTTCAATTCAGAAGAAAGAATTTGATGATGTTAAACGAATTTATGATCAAATAAAAAGTTCTATGAATGAAACTTTAGAATCCTCAAACTTGATCGAATTAAATTGTGACAAAGTGCAAGATAAATTAATTGCTGTAAGAGCTAAGGAAATCATTTCTGTTCAGATATATGAAAAATCGTCAGTAGCTGGAGGAGCTAAAAGACCAGGATTTTCTCTCAACATAGATTGATAGAATTAATGCGAGATTCCTTTGAAAATGAAATACCTCATATTAAATTTAAAGATGTTTCTTTTTCATATCCTGGTGAAAAAGAAAATTTGATTTTTAAATGTAACTTCTCAATAAAAAAACCTGGATTTTGGATGGTCGTAGGTAAAAACGGGAGCGGCAAAAGTACTCTTTTAAAATTAATTAATGGAGTAATCAACCCCCAAAATGGTGTAATTAACTCTAATGCAAATATTGGTATGGTGTTTCAAAACCCTGATCATCAAATATTGATGCCAAATTGTAGGAGTGAACTTCTGATTAATATCAATCAGAATATAAGTCAAAATGAAATTAATAAAAAAATTGAATATGTGCTTGATCAAGTAGGAATGACTGGTTTTGAAAAAAGGCCAGTTCATACTTTGAGCGGTGGGCAAAAACAACGCTTAACTATTGCATCCGCACTGATTAGTAATAGAAATTTTATTCTTTTAGATGAGCCTACAGCGTTACTTGATCAAACCAGCCAATTAAAAGTTTTACAAACTATTAAAAATCTTACTAGTGACCATAAAAAACCTTTATCAGCTTTATGGATTACTCATCGTTATGAAGAATTAACTTATGCTGATGCAGTAGCAGAGTTGAAAAATGGTTTTTTATCTAGCTGGCAAGAACCATCAAAATTTCAATATAATTAACTCCTTTACTTGTCATAAGGTACTTTAAAGAGCTAAATTCATTCTATATTCCTCGGTAGCTCAGCGGTAGAGCGATCGACTGTTAATCGATTGGTCGCAGGTTCGAATCCCGCCCGGGGAGTTCAATTTGTAAATTTAACTTTCAGAAGACTTCAATAGAGGTCTTTTTTTATTGATTTGAAAGTTTGTGGTGGGGAAATGGTGGGGAAGATAAATTGTGATGGTGGGGAAATGGTGGGGA
>MWOU01000253.1 GCA_002025975.1 Prochlorococcus sp. HOT208_60m_813B04 | reverse complement strand
CACCAGAAGTTTTTGCAATCAAGTTATCAATTTTTAAGTCATTCTGGAATCTACGCTGACTATCATGCGGCCNNNNTTGTTCCACTTCTCCAGAAGTGACAAGTGGATCAATATAAATTCCTACAACTCTAGTTGTTCCTCCAGCACCATTATCAGAGAAATCAATGTGGCCAAATGAAGAATCAACTTCGGCAGTTACCCATCTTCTTGATGATTTATTAGTAAAGATGGTTTCAAAAATACCATCTCCATTTACATCTAACATTCCCTGATATTTATAGGAGGAGGGAGTTGCAGCTAAGTTATCTCCAGCATGCAAATTACCGTCGTAGTCTTTTATTGAACTAAGAGTTGTTTCTTTTCCTATCTCATAACTTGTCACAGTAACTGGAGCAGAACCAGTGATACTAGAAAAACCTTTGGGATCTGCAACGTAAGATGAATTAACATCTGCTACTTCTGTGAATTCTGAAGAAAAGATACTGACACTACCGCTGCTAGTACCTGCGTTATCATCAAAGTCAGCGCCAACAGCAACAATAGTTCCATCAGAGGAAAGACTTACCGAAGTACCGAAATTGTCACCTTCATCGTCTCCATCAATGTCATTACCTAATTGGGACCAATCATTATTTGTATATTTGAAAATACTGGTATGTCCACTATCAGCACCATTTTCATCATTTCCAAAAGCACCAATAGCAACAATAGTTCCATCAGAAGAGAGACTTACTGAATAGCCGGAATAATCACCTGCAGCTTCCCCATCAATTGTTTCTCCCAGTTGTGTCCAGTCATTATTTGTATATTGAAAAATACTGACGCTACCGCTGTCAGTACCTGCGTAATCATCTCCGGTAGCACCAATAGCAACAATAGTTCCATCAGAGGAGAGACTGACTGAAGAACCAAAATTATCACCTTCATTGTCTCCATCAATGTCATCACCTAGTTGGGTCCAAGAATTATTTGAATATTGCCAAATCTCTGCATATCCATATCCATATCCATTATTCGCACCAATAGCAACAATAGTT
>MWOU01000252.1 GCA_002025975.1 Prochlorococcus sp. HOT208_60m_813B04 | reverse complement strand
TGAGACATGGTACGGATCTAAGTCTACCAAGAATTGGAGATGAGTTTGGAGGCAAGGACCATACAACAGTTATGTATGCTATCGAACAAGTTGAAAAAAAATTATCTATTGATCCAAACATTGCAAGTCAAGTTCAAAAAATAAGAGATTTACTTCAAATAGATTCAAGAAAAAATTTATAGTTTTACTATTAACTAGAAATGAAATTTGTAGGATCTTGATCATATCTATGCCTGAAAGGTATTTTATCTATTTCATTGATATCACTGAGCGATTCAATTTTATTTAACGATTGCCTTAATAACCTCGCTGAAATAATTGGCATATCTCTTGGGACTGAGATTCTATTTTTTAAGTATCTTAGAGAGATTCCTGAAAGTTTTTTAGGGATTAACACTTCACCTGTGACCATATGGGTCAAAGCTGATCTCAATGATTCCTCAAAGGATTCTTTATTGTATGGGTTTACTTCTAGTAAATTGTCTTTATGTTTTATCAATCTTTTAAGAGCAATTCTTGCATAATATTTTGACTCATAATTTTGGTTTAATTCATAATTACCTAAACCCTCCCCAGTATCTATTAGCTTTGAGAAAGTAATCTGT
>MWOU01000251.1 GCA_002025975.1 Prochlorococcus sp. HOT208_60m_813B04 | reverse complement strand
CATCTTTACACATATCCTCAATATTTCTCTCAGGTTTCCATTTTAAGATCTTGATCATCTTATCTGTTTTAGCCAATGACCTTTCAATATCTCCATCACGTCGGCTTGTAAATTCATAATTAATTTTTACTTTATTAACTTTTTCAAATGTGTCTATTAAATTTAGTACACTATTTGATTTTCCAGTCCCTACATTTAGTATTAATCTTGTAGAAGCTTTAGAAAATAAAACCTCAATAGATTTCTTATGCGCAGTTGCTAAATCTACTATATGTAGATAATCCCTATGACATGTGCCATCTGAAGTTGACCAGTCATTTCCAAAAATATAAAGCTTATCTCTTAAACCAGCGGCAACTTGACAAATATGAGGGAAAATATTTTCTGGATCACCTGAAGGGTTCTCTCCTATCAAACCGCTTGGATGTGCGCCTATAGGATTAAAATACCTTAAATATCCTACTCTCCATTTATTTATTGTTGAGTTAAAAAGATTATCGAGAATCTTTTCTACCACAAGTTTTGTTTCACCATAGGGATTATTAGGTTTTAAGATTGCATATTCATCAAATGGAATCTGATTTAAATTACCATAAACTGTTGCGCTGCTGCTAAAAAGAATTGTTCTACAATTTTTTTGATGCATAACTTTTAATAAATTTATAGAACCAAAAACATTAGTATCCCAATAAATTAGAGGATTGGAGATTGACTCCTTTATTGCTTTTAAACCAGCACAGTGAATTACTCCTTCAATAGGCATTTGTTTTTTTGAAGCTTCCTCAAATATTTTTTTTAAAAAACTCTCATCTCTAATATCTCCTTCATATATGTAGAGTCCAATGCTATCAAAATTATACTTATCTTTCATAATCTTTCTTATAGAATCAAAAACTTCTCTTGAGCTGTTTGAAAAATTATCCGCAATGTATATATTGTATTTTTCTTCCAACAAAGATACACAAATATGACTTCCTACAAACCCAGCGCCTCCAGTAATTAAAATATTTTTCATATTAAAAAATAATTTTTGAATTCATTTAACAGCATACAATTTTACATCTAAATTAAACTTTTAAAGTCAATTAAATAAGATTTAAGAGTAGCCATAATAATTTTTATACCATTTACAAAAACTATATATTCCTTTTTCTATTGATACTTTTGGAGAAAAATTTATCCAATCTCTAAGTTTTGAAGTATCTGCGTAAGTATTTTCCACATCCCCAAGCTGAATTGGCTGAAAATTCTTTATTGCCTTTTTTCCTAAATTATTCTCTAAAATCTCAATAAATTCTAAAAGCTTAACAGGTGAACCATTCCCAATATTCAAAATAATATGCGGAGCTTTTGAAGTGGACGGATCAGGTTGATCACTGTTAAAAAAAGCATTTGATATTGCTTTTTTAAAAGAACATCTAAAAATAGATTCTGAAATGTCATCAATATAGGTATAGTCTCTACTCATCTTTCCATAATTAAAAACCTTAATAGGTTTAGAGTTAAGGATTGAATCTGCAAAAATCATCGGCGACATGTCAGGTCTACCTAATGGACCATAAACAGTAAAAAATCTCAAGCATGTAGAAGGGATTCCATAAATATGGCTATATGAATGGGCAATAATTTCATTGGATCTCTTAGTCGCTGCATATAAGCTTACAGGATGATTAACAGGGTCAGTCTCTTTATAAGGAAGCTTTGTATTGCCACCATATACTGAGCTACTTGAAGCATAAATAAAGTTTCCTACAGAAAAAGATTTAACTAACTCCAAGATGTTTCCAAACCCAACTAAATTACTTTGGATATAAGAATTTGGATCAATCAATGAATATCTAACTCCTGCTTGCGCAGCCAAATTAATAACAATTTGAGGTTTATACTCTTCAAAAATTTTAGAAAGAGATTTATAATCTTCAAGTGAAATTTCATGAAAATTCCAAAATTGATTTTTTGGAGACAAATCATTTATCTCTTTTAATCTATTTTTTTTTAAAGAGACATCATAGTATTTACAAAGATTATCAATACCAATCACATTATCGCCATTTAAAATAAATTTTTTTATAGTAGCAGCTCCAATAAATCCAGCAGCCCCAGTAATTAAAACATTTCTTTTCATATTGAATGTAATAGTATCCTAAATATCAAGATTATATATGTATTGATATTTGGTTGATAAATTCCTAAAGTATTTTTAACTCCGAAATTAATGATATAAAATATTTTAAAAAATTTGTAATTTGGTATTAATAATAAAAAATAATTACAATCAAAAATCAGAAAAAAATTTTTTTTAAAAGAAAATTAAAATTTAAGTTTTAGAGCTATTTGAAAATGACACTTATCTACATTAAAGTATTTATTAATGAGATCAAGGGAACGATTTATTACATTTAATGCTAAAGATAAATCTTAAGCAATCAAAAAGCATAGAGATTTAAAAAAATTGTTACTACTAATTTTATGTCTTTTAGATGAGTGTAAAGAAAAATTTTTATTTTCAGTAAATAACATAGATTGTATACTACAAATTTATAGTTTAGAATTGATTAAATTCTAAATAAACTTTTTGAAAATTAAACGTGCAGCTTCTATAAGTTTTTTTATTTTAATTTTCTCTCAAATTGATGCTTTTGGAAAAATATATAAATATAATCATAAGCAATCAGAAGAACTTACTCCAAAAATAACGACAAAAAAATCTTCTTATAATTCCTTCCCACAAATAGAAGTTAACAGATTTATTAATTACATCGCTAATAATATTGACGATTTTCCTGTTAAAAATAAAAATCAACTGAAAAGTTTTCAAATATTATCAAATATTCAATTACGCACTAAAGAAAATTTTATAGCAGAAGGTGATGTTATGATTCAAAACGGGGGTTCAATAATAGTTGCAGAAAAATTTGAATACGATTATAAAGTAAGAAAAATTTCATTAAAAGGCAATATAAAATTTTCTTCAAAAGGGCAGTTTTTTGAAGCTTCTGAATTTAATTATGATTTAAATAATAAGACTGGATTTTTTAAAGATATTTTTGGATCAATAAATTTTGAATCTTTGGATTTCATAAAATTAGAAAAAGAAATAGACCCTAATGTAACTGAAGATGTTTTTTTAGATACTGAAATAAAAAATGTAAATTTAAACTCTATAAGCACACTTGGATTTGAAGAGGTGGATGTTGAAGAAGAGGAAACATTTTTAAAAAAATTTGCTTCCCAAAAATTTGTTTTAGATTTAAATGATCCACAAGAATGGAGATTTAAATCTGATAGGATTGATATAAAAAACGATGAATGGTTTGCTGAAGAATTATTTTTGACTAATGACCCGTTCAATAAGCCACAATTAGTCCTAAAGAATAAAGGATTCAAATCAATAAATTTGGATGACGATATACTCTTAAAGACAGATTGGACAACATTAATCTTAGATGATAAATTATCAATTCCAACCGGTCCGAGAAGATATAAACTAGATGAAGACTATAATTTCAGATGGGGAATTGGATACTACAAAGACACAAAAGATGGATTTTTCTTAACTAGAAATTTTGATCCAAAGTACTTTGGAAAGAAAAAACAAACAAAATTAAATTTACAAAAACAATTTTATATACAAAGAGCGCTAAATGGAAAAACTGAAAGTTTTAGTGGTAAGGATGAATCAATTCTTGCTGGGAAATCAGAGAGAGACGCAAAATTTCTAGATTATTTTGGATTATTAGGTAATTTGCAAACGAAATTTGGTAGTTTTGAATTTGATTCTAATTTTTCTTTAAACTCTCTTAATCCTGATTTTTTTAACAAAAGCCTTACTAACAAATCTGAAATAAGTAAAGTTATATACTCAGAAGCTACACCAGCTTCAAACAAAGAAGTTAAATTTTCTTTATTTGGTAATTATAGAGATAAGGTTTGGAATGGATCTCTTGGTGAGAAAGAAATAATAAGCGCATATGGGTTAAAGTTTATTAACTCAATTAACTGGACTGACAATAATGTGAGTAAAACCTCCACAAAAGCTATTAGCTATGGAAATTATAAATCATCCGATAGAACAGATCATCTGAGGATTATCAACAAAAAACGTTTAAATATCTTCTTAGAAAGAACACATTCTTATTCAATATGGAAGCCCAAAAAGAGTAATTTTATAAAAAGAGATAATATTTACAGTCCTGAAGTAATTCCTTCGGGATTAAATTTAAATGCGCAAGCAAAAGTAGATCTTTATAGATATAGTGATAACAATTTTCAGAATTTATTTATTCTTAGGGTTGGGCCAGAATTGATACTTGGAAACTTTAAGAAAGACCTTTTTGACTTTTCAAAGTTTAGTTTTTATTATAAAACAACTTTATCAAATGGTAAAAGCCCCTTTGGATTTGATCAGTCGGCTGATAATCATGCAATTGAGTTGAATATAAAGCAACAATTATTTGGTCCATTAACTTTTGACTATAAAACAGAATATAATTTAGACATAAATTCACCTAATTATAAAAAATCTTTCAATACTAAATATGATTTAACGTGGAATAGGAGAGCTTATACAGTAGGAATCTTCTACAATCCTGAGTCACAAGCAGGAGGAATAAATTTTAAAGTTAATAGTTTTAATTTCGATGGATACGGTAAGAACTTTTAATAAAATTCTTTTATAATAATTTAAATTTAATTTCTAAAATTATTTTTAATTACTAGATTTTTGTTATTTATACAATTATTGTAACCTAAGGATTAGAAATATTAATTTCATGAAAAAGGCTTTAATAACGGGTATAACAGGTCAGGATGGAAGTTACCTCGCTGAATTTCTTTTAGAAAAAAATTACGAAGTTCATGGCATTAAAAGAAGATCAAGTAGCTTCAATACCTCAAGGATTGATCATCTTTATCAGGACCCGCATGTAGACAATTCGAAATTTATACTTCATTACGGTGATTTAACAGATAGCACAAATCTTATAAAAATTATTCAAAAAGTTAAGCCTGATGAAATTTATAATTTAGGAGCTCAGAGTCATGTGGCAGTTAGTTTTGAGACTCCAGAATATACAGCTAATAGTGATGCTCTAGGAACATTAAGACTCCTAGAAGCAATCAAAATTTTAAGATTAGAAAAAACAACTAAATTTTATCAAGCAAGCACGAGTGAATTATATGGCCTAATAAAAGAATCCCCTCAGACAGAAAATACCCCTTTTTACCCAAGAAGTCCTTATGGCGTAGCTAAACTATACTCTTACTGGATAACAGTTAACTACAGAGAGGCTTATGGCATATTTGCATGTAATGGAATCTTATTTAATCATGAAAGTCCTAGAAGAGGAGAAACTTTTGTTACTAGGAAAATAACCAGAGGCCTTTCCAGAATAAATAATGGTTTAGATGAATGTATTTTTTTAGGGAATATTGATGCAAAAAGGGACTGGGGACACGCAAAAGATTATGTAGAAATGCAATGGAAAATGCTTCAATTAGAAAGACCAGAAGATTTTGTGATAGCTACAGGTAGGATGGAGACAGTGAGAAGATTCTGCGAAATGGAAGAGCG
>MWOU01000250.1 GCA_002025975.1 Prochlorococcus sp. HOT208_60m_813B04 | reverse complement strand
CACCGCTATTGCTACCACCGTAACCACCACCGCTATTACCGCCACCATAACCACCACCGCTATTGCTACCACCGTAACCACCACCGCTATTACCGCCACCGTAGCCGCCACCGTAACCACCACCGCTATTGTTACCACCGTAACCGCCTCTTCCTCCTCTACGAGATCCCCCAGAACCTCTTGGCTCAGCTTTATTAATTCTTAATGGCCTACCCATAAGTTCTGTGCCTTGCAAACCATCAATAGCTGTTGACTCGATCGCTTCATCTGCCATTTCAATAAATGCGAATCCTCTTTTCCTTCCAGTATCTCTCTCTAAGGGAAGAGAACAATTTAAAACCTCGCCAAAAGGGGAAAACAACTGCATAACATCTTCACGCTCTGCGCGGAACGGCAAATTGCCAACAAAAATACTCACTTTAAACTCAACAAAGAAAAATTAACTTAAAAAAAACTACAATACGTAGTCAAATAACGTTGCTCTAACATTCTACTTCAAAGAATACCCTTGTTGTAGAAAAATAATTGAGATTCAAAGTAACAATTTTTTTTGCCAATTATTTACCTCTTTTTCTACCTGTACAAAACCTGTGCCACCCTCGCTATTTCTTGATTTTACGACATTAAGAGGTTTAAGATCCACAAAAACGTCCTGTTCAAATTCGGGATGAAATTTTTTAAATTCATCAATTTTAAGATTTTTAAATAACTTTTTTCTCTCCAAGCAATACTTAACTATTTCACCAACAACTTGATAAGCGGTTCTAAAAGGAACATCTTTACCAACTAAGTAATCTGCCAAATCAGTAGCATTAGAAAAGTCATTATCTACAGAATCAGATAAATTTTTAATATTAAATTCAATGCCCTCACTTATTAAAATAGTCATAGCTTTAATACAAGAAGATACGGTTTCTGCAGTATCAAATATTGGCTCTTTATCCTCTTGAAAATCCTTATTATAAGATAGTGGTACCCCTTTTACCATAGTTAACAATGCCTGAAGATGTCCATACACTCTTCCCGTCTTACCTCTAATCAATTCTGGAACGTCAGGATTTTTTTTCTGCGGCATTAAGCTACTTCCTGTGGCACATTTATCTGTTAATTTTGCAAAAGAAAATTCATCAGTTACCCATAAAATTATTTCCTCTGAAATTTTACTTAAATGAGACATTAACAAAGCAGATGCAGAAACAAATTCTATACAAAAATCTCTATCACTTACTGCATCAATGCTGTTTTTATAAATCTCTTCAAAACCCAATTCTGACGCTGTAAATTGCCTATCTATTTTTATTTTTGTTCCAGCTAATGCTGCAGCTCCTAAAGGAGAAACATTAACTCTTTTGCGTACTTCTTTCAACCTTTCGCGGTCTCTTTGGAGCATTTCTAAATAAGCCAATAAATGATGAGCCAAAGATAATGGTTGAGCTCGTTGCATGTGGGTATATCCAGGAATTAAGGTATAAATATTAGATTTAGCGAGGCTTAGGAAAGATTTTTGCAAATCGGATATTAAAACTTCAATATTGTCAATCTCTTTTCTTAGCCACAATCTTATATCTGTACCAACTTGATCATTTCTACTTCTACCTGTATGTAATTTTTTTCCAGTTTCACCAATTAAACTTATCAGTTTTTCTTCTATACAATAGTGAATATCTTCAGAAGGTAGACCAGGAGAAAACTTTCCTTCTAAGTACTCAACTCTTATTGACTCAAGACCATTAATAATTTGCAAAGCTTCAGATGAAGATAAAACTTGAGTTTTGCCAAGCATTTTCGCATGAGCAATCGAGCAATCTAAATCTTCTAAAATAAGTTTTTTATCGAAACCAATTGAGGCATTAAACTTTTCAATAAAAGGGTCAATTGCATTATCAAACCTTTTACTCCAAACTTTTGCCATATTAATTTTTAACTTTAAGTATCTCTAATAAAGCATTTTTTTATATAAGTGACAAAAAATATCTATTTCAATTGAAAAATAACCATCGATGCATCATCTTCCAGATGTCTATTTTGCCCTGTAAAATCATCTAACTTTTTAAATATTTTATTTAAAATTTCTTGGGATGAATAAGATTGCTTACATAATTTTGTAAGAGTTTTCATTAACCTTTCCTCATCAAATCTCTCCCCTGAAGAGTTAGAAGTATCAATTACTCCATCTGTATAGTAAAGAACTAAATCGTTTTCATTAAGCTTGATTTCACGACAATGATATTCAGCATCTTTTTGTAATCCAATTACAAATCCTTCTGCATCTAATTTTATAATTCTCTGATCTGCACTTTTCCAAAGCAAAGGAGGATTATGTGCTGCATTTGCGAATCTTAATTTTCTAGTTCTAGGATCATAATCTGAGTAAAATAAAGTCACAAATCTATGCGATTGATCTAAATCATTTATTGCTAGTTGATTCAAATCATACAAAATTCTATCTGGAGGTAGACCTGTAAGAGCCTCAGCACGTAGCATTCCTCTTAACATAGTCATTAAAAGACCGGCTGGAATCCCTTTACCCATAACATCACCTATTACAAAGGCCCATCTTGATTTTTCTTTTCTTTTTTCAGAGATATTAGTCTTTAAGCACATAAAATCATAGTAATCCCCACCGAGCTGAAGAGCTGGTCTACAATGTGCAGCCAGGTCTAAACCATGGATAATTGGACAATAGTCCGGAAGTAATTGAGATTGAATTTCAGCGCCAGTAGAAATTTCTCTATCTACGTTTTCATGCTTTTTCTTTGCTTTTATTAGGTAAAAATTTTCTAAACCAACCGCTAAACAATTTTCAATAAAATTAAAAATACTATCTTCAGTAATCGACTGCCTAGAAATATCTTTGCTAAAAATGTATATAAATCCTCTACATTTACCTCTAGATAGAATTTTTTTTGTTTCAATTCTATATTCTTTAAATTTAAATTTTAAAGCATTTTCAAAAGTTAGTATTTCTTTTATTTTAAAATTTCTTGAAAAATTAAATTTATTCAAAAAACTTTTGATTTCTTTTTGAATTATTAAATAATCATCAGCAGCAGAAATTTTTATGTTTCCTTTCCATATCTCACCTTCATAATTTAAAGGAATAATTAAAATAATATTTTCAGAAAATATATGTTTAAAAATTAAACATATATAGTCCAGTAATTTTTCTATATTAGAAAATGATTTTAAATAAAATGCTAATGAAGATGCAATTTCAGCAAATTTATATTTATTTTTTAAAGATTCTGTAGATTCATTTTCTAAAAAATTTTGGATAAATTTGTTGGAAAATATTTTTTCTTTTTGGTTATTTGTCAAAACAAATCAAATATATTAAGTATGTTTTAACATTAAATTTAAATTTTAAAAAAAAATTAATTAAATATTTATTTATCTGCGAGCATAGCCTCTACAAATTCATAACTATTAAATGGCCTCAAATCTTTTATACCTTCTCCAGCCCCAATAAACCTGATAGGCAAATTCACTTCTTCAGATACAGCTAAAGATACTCCTCCTCTGGAGGTCCCATCTAGTTTAGTAATAATTGCTCCAGTTAAATCTGCTGATATAGCAAAACTTTTTGCTTGCTTTAAGCCGTTTTGACCCTGACTTGCATCTAAAACCAATAATGATTCAACAATTGCATCTGGAACCTTTTTATCAATAATTTTTTTTATTTTTGCTAATTCATCCATCAAATTATTTTTTGTTTGTAATCTGCCCGCTGTATCAACAAGTAATAAATCAACATTTCTTTTTTTTGCGGAATTAATTGCATCAAAAACTACAGCAGCTGGATCAGCATTTTTTGATTGATTAGATATAACGTCAACATTACTTCTATCTCCCCATACTTTAAGTTGCTCTACTGCAGCCGCCCTAAAGGTATCAGCCGCAGCTATCAAAGTTTTATAATTACTTTTGGACGACAAATATGCTAATTTTCCTAACGTAGTAGTTTTACCAACACCATTAACTCCTACTAATAACCAGATATTTAACTTACCCTTTTGGGGAACCAAGAGATCAATTCCCGAATTTTTTATTGGTTTATCGATAATTATTTTTAATTCCTTCTTCAAGAATTTTATTCCTGCTTCTCCACCCACGACCTCTTCGTTTAATTTAGTTCTGAGAGAGCTTATAACTTTATCGGTTGAATCAATCCCTACATCAGCTCTTATTAATAGAGTCTCTAAATCATCAAGAGATTCAGGAGTAAGAGGATCATCTCCTAATTTATCCAATAATTCTGTAACAAAACCTTTTCGGGTTTCTTCTAGTCCTCTTCGTAATTTAGTTAACCAATCAATTTCATCAATCGATATTTGATTTATTTTTTTTCCTTGAGCAGCTAATACCATTGCAGACCAAGTAAAGTTATCATCAAATTCTCCTAATTTAGGTTCAGCAAAAGTTTTAGACTGTACAGAAATATTTTTTTTATTAGCAATATCAATCAATTCTTGCTTTTGCTCTTCTTGTTTCTGTAATTCTTGCTTTTGCTCTTCTTGTTTCTGTAATTCTTGCTTTTGCTCTTCTTGTTTCTGTAATTCTTGCTTTTGCTCTTCTTGTTTCTGTAATTCTTGCTTTTGCTCTTCTTGTTTCTGTAATTCTTGCTTTTGCTCTTCTTGTCGTTTTTTTAAAAGTGCATAAGCTTGTGAAGCCCACTCAAGAGAATTATCGGAATCATTGTTAGTCATTATTAATAATTCGTATTTAATAATTTTAAAATACTATTTATTTATATCAAATAATTATAATAGTTAACTCGTTTGTAATCTCCTCAAAACTCCATTAATAAATTTTCTTCCTTGCAAGTCACTATATTTATTAGCTAAATTAACTGCCTCATCGCAAGCAACAGATATAGGTGTGTTCAAAAAATTAATATCAACGTAAGCTAAACGCAGAATATCTCTATCAATTCTTGGTAATCTTCTTAATCTCCAGCCATCCATCGCTTGATCAATATCAGAATCAATACTTTTAAGGTTGTTAATTATTTTACGAATCCTTTGATTCACATCCTCTCTAATGTCAATTTGACCACTAGAGATAATTAATTTTGGAAAGTCTAGAGTTATTGAGAGTGTATTCATTACAGTTTCAATTTTTGTTAGAGATTTTTTCAACTCATCTCTAACATTTGAATATGAAGAATCAAAACCTTCTTGCAATTCACTATCTAATATTTTTTGGGAAGCATTTTCTAAATCTGATTCGCAATTATCTAATTCTTCTCTGCAATGATTTATTAGAGCATCCAAAGCAGATTCAAAAATTTCTTCTATTTGAAATTTATTTAATTTAAAATCCCCTTTATCTTTTATAAGGCCAAGAGAAATTAAAGATAATTCTCTGGAAAGGGATCTATTATGCATCAATTAAGAAGAAGTATTAGTGGAAGCTCGTAATTGAGAAAACAATTTTGAAAATGTTGGATTTGTAGTGTTATTTTTCTCATCTGGATTAACTATTCCAGCAGAAATTATTGTCCTAAAAGCATCTTCAACAGAAATATTCAAATCCTTTACAGCAGATTCAGGGACAAGTGTATACCATCCAGTAGTTGGATTTGGTGCTGTAGGTATAAAAACACTCAGTAACTTTTCTTCCAAATCTGGCTGCAATGAAGGTCCTACATCTCCAGTTACAAAGCCTACACTATATAGTCCCTCACGAGGATATTCAACTAAAACAACTCTTCTGAATCTATTAGATTTGTTACTTAAAAAAGTTTCTAACAGTTGTTTAAGAGTTTTATAAACAGCTCCAGCTACTGGAATTTTTGATAAGGTACCTTCTCCAAATTCTAATAACCATCTTCCTACAAAATTTCTCGCCATTAAGCCTATAAGCAAAATAGCCAATAGAGGAACAGTTAAACCCAAGGTAAGATTAATTAAATCTTGTAATAAAGGATTTAAGTTAATAAAAGGATTTAATTGCTTGGGAACTGAAGTAACTAATGTTAAAACAAATTTACTAACTAATGATGACAACCAAATTGTTGTTGCTAAGGGTATTACAACTAACAACCCGGCAATAAGATCATTTTTGAGATCTTGTTGAAGCCTAGATCCCAAATTCGAATCTTGATTTTGATTAGATTCAACCAAAATAACGTTTTAACTATATTAACTTTACTAATAATTTAACTGTTTTTACTGAGTTAGGATATATTTTTCTTAAATATATCTTTTTTTTTAAAGTTTATTCTTCAAAAATAACTTTTAAAAGAAATGCTATGAAAAATAAAGAAATGATCAATACGATTCAAGACCAAAAAGAAATAAGTAAAAAATTAAAAGAAAGGGCTATTTTTGAAGGTTTTACAGTTGCTGGGATAGCTTCAATACCAGGTAGCTCGCGCATAAAATTAAGAACCAATGCATTAGAAAGATGGTTATCAAATAACCACCATGCTGAAATGAAATGGATGGAAGCAGAAAAAAGAAAAAACGTAGGCTCACTTTTTGAAGATGCAAAAAGTATCTTAAGCGTTGGATTTACTTACATTAATTCACAAAACAACAACAACAATTTCCTCAAGGTAGCTAAGTTTGGCCAAGGAGAGGATTATCATAAAGTGATTCGCAAAAAACTAAAGAATATAGGTAAATGGATAAACCTAGAAATTCCTGATTGCAAATGGAAAATATGTATTGATACCTCTCCTCTTCTTGAAAAAGCATGGGCAGAGGAGGCGGGGATTGGTTGGATAGGTAAAAATAGTAATTTAATCAGTAAAAAAAATGGTTCTTGGCTTACTTTGGGTTTTATGATTCTTACAAAAGATTTAATGCCAGATAAACCTCATCAATCACTTTGTGGAAAATGCGATATTTGTATTGAACATTGTCCCACAAAAGCAATAGTCGAACCCTTTGTAATACAATCAGACCTATGCATTGCATATCACACAATAGAAAGCAGAGATAAAATTATTCCAAAGAAAATAGAAAAAAATTTAGGTGGATGGGTTGCAGGATGTGATATTTGTCAAGATGTATGTCCATGGAATAAATCAGTACCATACAACAATAATTATGAAACTAAACCAAAAGAATGGATTAAAAACCTTAATATTGAGTCCCTGAAGTGGGACGATAAAAAGTGGCAAGAAAATCTTAAAGGAACTACTTTGAAAAGAATTAAACCATGGATGTGGAAAAGAAATATACAAGCAAATATAAACAATCAAGAAATTAAAATATGAAAAAGTTTTTTAAAAAAACAATCTGGGCATCGTTTATTTGTTATTACTTTTTTCAAATAGGAAAAGTTCAAGCAATAGTTCCCTATTATTATTTCCCAACAATAAAAAATTTACAAAAGCAAAGTTTATATATTGGCAAAAATGCATATCAACTACTTTATTTTAATCAATATGAAGACAGTCTTAACTTAGCCAAATTAGCTGTAAAAATAAATGCAAAGGATGAAAAACTATGGTTGATTTTGGCTGAGGCACAAATAGCTAACAAAGAATACAAAAACGCATTAAATTCTTTAAATAAAGCAGAACAGATCAATCCAAATATTAGCGAAATATATTTTGCGAAAAGTAATGTTTACTTAAAAATTTCTCAACAAACAAATGCAAAAAATGCTTTAGAAAAAGGAATAAAGATTGAGCCTAATAACCACAAAGCTATTTTTCAATTAGGCAACATTCTATTAATGGAAAAAAATTACTTGGGAGCTATCAAATTGTTTGATAGATCTATAAAAATTAAACCTGATTTCTGGCAAGCAATTAATAATCAAGGTTTAGCGTATTTCGAGAGAAGCAATGTAAATCTTTCAATCAAACTTTTTCAAAGTGCAATTTCAATTGAGGAAAATGCTGAACCATTACTAGGACTGGCCTCATGTGTAAGAATTAATAATACTGAATTAGCAATTCAGCTGGCAAAAAAAGCTTTGGCGAAAGATCCCAAATATGTCAATTATGATTATAGAAAAGAACAATTATGGGGAGAAAAATTACAAGCCTCAACAGAAATCCTTTTACAAAATAAACAACTTAAACAAGATGTAATGCTTGCAAAATCCAAAATAATTTAATCATCTTAAATTTTCTATACTGGTAAAAATTATTTTACCTATTAGTCTTAATTTAGTTAATCAATAATTTTTCAAATTTACACTCTAATGGATAAGAACAAATTCACTTCTATCTCACTCCAAGAAGAAATGCAACGTTCTTATTTAGAATATGCGATGAGTGTAATAGTTGGACGTGCTCTTCCAGATGCAAGAGATGGTCTTAAGCCTGTTCAGCGAAGAATACTATTTGCAATGTACGAATTAGGTTTAACACCTGATAGACCTTTTAGAAAGTGCGCAAGAGTTGTTGGAGATGTACTTGGCAAATACCATCCTCACGGTGATCAAGCAGTATATGATGCGCTAGTTAGGCTAGTGCAAAATTTTTCGACAAATTATCCAACTCTAGACGGTCATGGAAATTTTGGGTCAGTAGATAATGATCCACCAGCAGCAATGAGATACACTGAAACAAGATTAGCGCCAATTGCACATAAAGCTTTTCTTGAAGAAATTGGATCAGATACAGTTAATTTTTTAAATAACTTTGATGGCTCACAAAAAGAACCAAATGTTCTCCCAGCCCAACTTCCATTTTTATTATTGAATGGATCATCAGGAATTGCAGTTGGGATGGCAACAAATATTCCTCCTCACAACCTAGGCGAAATTGTAGATGGTTTAGTTGCTTTAGTAAAAAATAAAGATATAAGCAATAAAAACCTTTCTAATATTATTAAAGGTCCTGATTTTCCTACAGGAGGAGAATTAATTAATAATGAAGCAATTAATGAACTTTACGAAACGGGAAAAGGATCAATAACAATTAGAGGCGTCATAAATAGAGAAGAAATAAATTTAGGAAAAGGGAAACATAAAAAAAATGCATTAATTATTACTGAACTTCCTTATCAAATTAGTAAAGCAGGTTGGATTGAAAAATTAGCGGAACTTGTTAATACAAACAAAGTAAATGGAATATCTGATATTAGGGATGAAAGTGATAGAGATGGAATGAGAATTGTAATAGAACTAAAAAAAGACTCTAATACTGAACTTATAATTTCTAACTTATATAAAAAAACAACTCTCCAAACCAACTTTGGTGCAATATTTTTAGCTTTAATTAAAGGTAAGCCAATCCAGCTAAACCTAAAGCAATATCTCAACTTTTTTCTTGAGTTTCGAGAAAAAACAATCAGAAAAAGAACTAGTTATTTTCTAAAAAACACTCTTGAAAAACTTGAAATATTAGAGGGTTTATCTAAAGCAACAAAAGATATAAAAAAAGTCATCGAAATTATTGAAAGCTCAGAAAATTCTGCAGAAGCCAAATCGAAATTGATTGATAATTATTTCTTAAGTGAAAAACAAGCAAATTCAGTTTTGGATATGCCACTAAAAAAAATTAACAAATCTAGAGAAATGAAATAAATGATGATATAAAAAATTTGCGAGAAAAGAAAAATCATCTTCAAAAATTATTGAACGAAAGAAACTTATTGCTTCAGATGCTAGTAGATGAATTCTTATTATTAAAGGAAAAGTTTAATGTCAAAAGAAAAACAAAACTTCTTAAGAATATAAATCAAAATGAAGAATTAGAAACAATTAATAATCAGATATTAGAAGAATTTATAAATAAAAAAACTAAATTACAGATCGACAACAGAATGTATTTAAAAAAAATTATTTTTAATAATTATAAAAAATCTTTTGAAGGAATAAGCAAAATTATAGATAACAAAAATATTCAAAAATTCATATGTAATGTTGATAAAAATTTAAAATTAATTGGAATCACTTATACCGGAAAAGTTTTTCACTTAGATTGGAAGTCAAATATTAATAATGACCATAAATTAGATAATAAAAGCCTTGGGAATATTAATCAAAATGAAATAATAAATTTCCATTCAATTAAAAAAGAAGTTAAAAACTACTTATGTATTTTGAATTCTGATGGAAGATTTAAAAAAGTTTTATTTGATAAAAATATGATTAACAGCAATAGATCTTTCGCAATTACAAAATTAAAAAATAATACTAAAACTATCGATTCATTTATTTCTAATAAAGAAAAAAATTTTATAATATTAACCTCAATAGGAAGGATTTTTAAATTTAATTTATCTGATGAATTTTTGACTCCAACTACTAAACAGTCTCAAGGATTAATACTTGTAAAACTTTTGCCAACTGAAAAGATTGTATCTTGTTGCCCATATCAAAATGGAGACAATATTTATTTAGTTTCTAAAAAGGGGAAAATCTTTTGCATAAATACGGATGAAATTTATTACGCTAGTGAAATCAGTTTAGGATACTTAAATGAAAGAACCCAACTTAAAAACGATTCCTTCCTAAAAGTCTTACCAAGTAACCATTACCTTGATATTGAAACTAATAAAAATAAATCTGCTAGATTAAACTTTGATAAATTAAATTTTAAATCTAATAAAACAAATTTTTTAATTGACTTTTTAAATTTCGAGACAGGTGAGTTTCTTGTAAATTGTTTCCGACTTGAAAATTTTCTCGACTAAGATTTATATTCATTT
>MWOU01000249.1 GCA_002025975.1 Prochlorococcus sp. HOT208_60m_813B04 | reverse complement strand
AGAAAAAAATATATCTGAAAGTAATATAATAGTGGATCCTGGAATTGGTTTTTCAAAGGATATCATTCATAATTTGGAAATCTTGAGGAACTTAGATGTATTTAAAAAATGGAATTTGCCAATTTTGATAGGTGCATCTAGGAAGAGATTTATTGGAGAAATTTTGAATGAGAAAAATCCAAAAGAAAGAGATATAGGAACACTTGCAATTAGTTGTCTTTGTTCACAATTTAATATTGATATTGTAAGAGTTCATAACGTCAAACTAAATTATCAAGTCCTGAAAGTAGCTGATAGGATTTACAGAAAATAATAAATTTATTATTCTTTAACACCTTCGATTTTATCCTCTACCTCTTGATAGAGTTCTTTCAACTGTTCTATATTCTCATCTGAAGTTTCCCAATATCCTCTACCATTGACTTCTAGCAATGTTCCAACAATTCTTCTGAAACTATTAGGATTAAGATCCATTAATCTTTTCCTCATCTCTTCGTCATTTATAAATGTTTCATTAGTTTCTTCATATACAAAATTATCTACTTGACCACTTGTCGCACTCCAACCAAGAGTGTAATTAAGTCTGTTAGAAAGTTCTCTAACTCCTTCGTAGCCAGATTTGAGCATACCTTCATACCACTTAGGATTTAAAAGTTTTGTTCTTGAGTCTAATCTGATAGTTTCTCCAAGTGTTCTAACTTGAGCATTAGAAGTTGTTGTATCCGCTATGTAGCTACTTGGTTCTTTCCCGTCATCTCTTAATGTCTTGATCAACTTTGTTGGATCCGAATCAAAATAATGACTTACATCTGTTAATGATATCTCTGAAGAATCAAGGTTTTGAAATGTAACATCTGCTGTTTTCATTACTGACTCAAATACCTCCCTTTTTTGATTCATCTCACCAGGATTATCGGCATTAAAAGCATATGTTTTACGTGATAAATACATTTCTTGTAATTCATTTTCTTCCTCCCATGTTGAATTTTCTACGGCTAAATTAACATTTGAACTGTAACTTCCACTAGCATTAGAGAAAACTCTCGCTGAAGCTTCTCTGATAGAAGTGCCTTCTTTTTCTGCTTGTTCTAGTGAATGTTTTCTTACAAAATTAGATTCCAACGGTTCATCAGCTTCAGCTGCTAATTTGACTGCTTGATCTATTAATGCCATTTGATTGATAAATAGATCTCTAAAAACTCCTGAACAATTAACAACCACATCAATTCTTGGCCTACCTAATTCTTCTAAGGGGATTAACTCTAGTTTGTTAATTCTTCCAACAGAATCTGGTTTTGGTTTTACCCCAACAAACCATAAGATTTGTGCCAGTGATTCTCCGTAAGTTTTGATATTATCAGTTCCCCATAAAACACAAGCTATTGTTTCAGGCCAAGTTCCTTGCTCTTCTTTTTGTCTTTCAATTAATTTGTCAACAACAGATTTCGCTGCAGCTACTGCTGCTGTAGTTGGGATTGATTGAGGATCAAGTGCGTGGATATTTTTACCACTGGGCAAAACACCTGGATTTCTTATAGGATCTCCACCTGGTCCAGGTAAAACATAATTTCCATCAAGAGCTTTAATGAGGCTATCCATTTCTTTGTCTGCACATACCTGTTCCAGACAGAAAAGTAAGTAATCAAATAATTTATTTAATTCCTTTTGATTAACTTCATTAAATCCATTTAATCTGCAGACTCTTAGCCAAGGGTTAGGTAGATTTAGACCAAAAACTTTAAGTAAATCGAAAAGTTTGGAAAGAAGCGATTTTTCTAAATAAACTCTGCCATCAACAATTTTTAGAGAGTTGACCATAGCAAAAATCGACTCTCTTGCTGTCTTTATGATTTTTTCGTTTAACTCTACAAATTTTAGTTCACCTTTATTATTTCCATCATAAATTTGTTCAATAGTTAGACCGATGGATTCTGCGAGTAATCCAGGAAGAGATCTTAATCCTTCTTGTTCTCTTTCTAAAGATGCAATATTTACAAGTGTTGCAACAGCTTCTTCTGCTGTTGGAGCTTCTCCAATAGTATGAAGACCGCAAGGTAACAATCTACTTTCAATTTCCATCAACTGTTTGTAGACATTACCAACAAATAAATCTCTTTCATCTATTGAAAGTTCTTCTACGTCTTTTGAAGGAAGCTCTACATCTTTGTCAAGATTACATTGTTTTGAAGTCTCAACTATTGCATTAACAATTTGAATACCCCTGCTATTTTCTCTTAATTGTTGATAAGAACCAACGAGTTCACTTAGTTCTTTAAGTCCTTTATAGAGTCCTGCATTTTCCGCAGGAGGAGTCAGATAACTAATAGTTGAAGCGTATCCTCTTCTCTTCGCAATTGTTGCTTCAGATGGATTATTCGCTGCATAGTAATACAAATTAGGCAATGATCCAATGAGAGAATCCGGATAGCAAGTTTCACTCATGCCCATCTGCTTCCCAGGCATAAATTCAAGTGAGCCGTGAGTTCCAAAATGAAGAACAGCATCAGCCCCCCAGATTTTTTCTACATAAGTGTAATAAGCAGCAAAACCATGATGAGGACTAGCACTTCTTGAATAGAGCAATCTCATGGGATCACCTTCATAACCAAATGTAGGTTGAACTCCTATAAAAACATTTCCAAAATGTTTTCCATAGATGAGAAGGTTTTGACCGTCACTATTAAGATTCCCAGGAGGTTTACCCCAATTTTCTTCAAGTCTTTGTGAATATGGTGTGAACTCTTCATATTCTTTTACAGACATCTTATGAGCAATATTTAATTCTGGAGAGCCATCCATCGCTTCAGGGTTGTTAATTACTTTTTCCATTAATTCTTTTGAATTACTTGGAAGTTCATCTACTTGATATCCTTTCGATTTCATTTCAAGAAGTACTCTATAAATTGAACCAAAAACATTCAAGTATGCTGCCGTACCAACATTTCCTTTGTCTGGTGGAAAACTGAATACTGTGATGGCTAATTTTTTGTCCTTTCTTTGTTTAACTCTTAAAGTTGACCATTTTATTGCTCTATCAGCTATTACATCAACTCGATCTTGGAGCGTATGCGCTTTACCTGTAGCATCATCACGACCTGAAAGAATAATAGGTTCAATAGCACCATCAAGCTCTGGAATTGCAATCTGAAGTGCTACCTGAACAGGGTGTAAACCTAGATCACTATCTTCCCATTCTTGTGTAGTTTGGAAGACTAATGGAAGTGCAACCATGTAGGGTCTATTTAACCTTTTTAGGGCTTCAATAGCTTTAGGATGATCTTGTCTTGCAGGCCCACCAACTAGTGCAAACCCTGTTAGAGATACAACTCCATCTACTATAGGTTGATTCTTATTTATAGAATCATAATAAAATTCATTAACTGGTTTAGAAAAATCTAGACCTCCACAGAAGATAGGTAGCACTCTCGCACCTCTGTATTCCAATTCTTGAATAACAGCAACGTAATGAGCATCATCTCCTGTAACGATATGACTCCTTTGAAGCACTAAGCCTATTAATGGGGTTTTGTTATCTTTAGGATTTATATCTTTCCTATTATTTTCCCAATTTTGATATTCTTTAAGACTCTCAAACATGTGAGGAGCAAGAGGATGCCAAATTCCTAAATCTGGGAATGTTTCAGGGTCTTGAATTTTGAATTCTTCTATTTGATCTTTTATAGTCTCTGAAACAGCATACTTTTCAGAAATCATTAACAAGAAGTTTTTTAAGTTTTCAGTGGTACCACCTAACCAGTACTGAAAACTAAGAATAAATGTTCTAGCATCTTGAGCTTTTTCTACTGGAAGGTATTTAAGTATTGAAGGTAGTGTATTTAATAACTTCAACATAGAATCTTGGAAACTTGCTCCATCAGATTCTTTTTTCTTTTTTATTAAATCTCCAATTATACTTTTAGATTGACCAAGTTGGGCCATACTAAATGAACCAAGCTTATTTAGTCTCATTACCTCTGGCATGGAGGGGAAAACAATTGATGCTTTAAGTTTGTCTTTAAATGGAGATACTGCATCAACCACTTTTTGAGCAAGGTCTTCAATGAAAATTAGAGAAGCGACGAATATATCTGCATTAGCTATATCTTCTTTAAAATCATTAAAATTACTATCGTTTCTAAGTTCTTCGATAAGATAGCCACTAAGGTCAATACCTATTGGCCCATTCATTTTATTTATTGACTTTGCAGCTTCCGTTAAGGAATTTTGGTATTGTGGCTCAAGGACAACATAAACTGCTTTTATTACAACTTTGTGTTTGTTATCCTCAACAGGAGATACTCTGCGATTTGCTGAGCGGACCTGCGTAAACATTGATTTTCTTTAAGTATTTCTACCAGCCTACGAATGAAAAGACGTTATTGTGTGCAATATAAATAGCGTGTAACAACCTTTAAAAAAAAAATTTTTAAAAAAATGATTGAAAATTCTAAAAAACCCATACCAGTACTAGTATCCGGAGCTTTAGGCAGAATGGGCAGCGAAGTTGTTAATACTGTATTAAATTCAACAGATTGTGAACTTGTTGCAGCAATCGACATAAACGAAAAGAATAATGGCTCAAATATTTCTGAATTATTGAAAGTTAAAAATTGCGATGTTTTTATCTCAAATGATTTTGAAGGTACTTTATGTTCTGTTAGTCAGAACTATAGAAATGAAAAAATCAAACCTGTGCTTGTTGATTTTACTCATCCCGATTCTGTATATGAAAATACCAGATCAGCTATTGCATATGGTGTATTACCAGTAGTAGGTACTACAGGTCTAAGCCCTTCGCAAATACAAGATTTGTCTGTTTTTGCTCAGAAAGCATCGGTTGGTTGTGCAATAATTCCTAATTTTTCAGTAGGTATGGTTCTTCTTCAGCAGGCTGCCTCGGTAGCTGCAAGGTTTTATGACAATATTGAATTAATAGAGATGCATCATAATCAAAAAGCTGATTCTCCTAGTGGGACGTGTATAAAAACTGCAGAAATGATTGAAGAATATCCAAAGAAATTTAATCAGAATTTAGTAAAAGAGTCTGAGTCCTTGAAAGGTGTGCGGGGTGGGCTCAGAGATTCAGGAATTAATATACATTCTGTGCGATTACCAGGATTACTCGCTCATCAGTTAGTAATTATGGGATCTCCAGGTGAAACTTACACAATTAAGCATGACACTATTGATAGAAAGGCATATATGCCAGGTGTTTTACAGGCTATTAAAAAAATTGGCAATTATGAAACTTTAGTTTACGGACTTGAAAAATTGATTTTTTAAAATGTTAATTCCAATTAATTCAAGTCAAATTTCAAAACTTATTCCTGCAGTTGGGACAGGAAGTCAATTTAAGCACGCGTTGGGGAATCCGAGAAAAATTCTTCAAAGAGTAATAGTTTCTTCAATTGGTGGATTTATCTCATTAATTATTAGTTCGACTGGAGATCAAACTAATAATTTCTGGTTATTCCTATGTGTAGGTTTCTTTTTGTATATCATCTGGGGCCCGATTCTTGAATCAAGTAGAAAAAATTTGCAATTAAGAAAATATAAATTTTTTTCTATATTTGATGGCTATATATCAGATATCTATAAAACAGAAAAGATTGAAAGTTCAAGAGAACAATCTAATAGGCAAGGTCGATTAGAAGTTATCGAAAATAAAAGGACTTGGTTAGTACTTGAATTAGAAGATGAAGATGGTTATTTGGAAAAATTAAGTTTTCCTTTGGAAAATAAGCACAGTCAAATTAGGGTTGGTTCGAGTATTAGATGTTTAATAACATCTGATAACCGTAATTTTGAAAGAGATTTATATTTGACCGATGCTTGGCTTCCTGAAATTAACTTATGGGTTGGTGAGTACCCCTATTTATTAAGACCAGCATTTGAGGAAATTTGCTATATTTATCTAAATAGATAGTTGATGCTCATATAATACGATGAAAAATAAATTGAATTTTAAAATTGTTGGATCAGGTCCCACAGGTTTATTACTTTCAATTGCACTTTCAAAATTTGATTGCAATATTTTTTTAACTGATTTATTAACAAAAGATAGATTAATTGATAAAGATAAAACTTATGCAATTACTCACTCAACAAGAAAAATCTTAACTAAATTCAGACTTTGGGAAAAATTAGAACCATTTTTATTTGGCTTTGATACCCTTTCAATTTCAGATAGCGTAACTTCTGCTTTCACCAATTTATCAACTTCTGACTTAGATGATGATATAAGTTCTTCCAAAAATATTGGCTGGGTAGTTAAACATTCGGATCTCATGAACGTATTTTTTCAAGAGATTGACAATTATGAAAATATTTTTTTTATAACACCACAGAGATTGTTACGTAATAAAATATTATTTGACTATCAATTCTTTTCAACAGGGGCTAACTCACTCGATAAAAAATTCATAGATTTTGTTGATATAAAAAAATCATATAGTCAGTCTTGTTTAACTTTTAAAGTTTCTCTTAGAGGTCATTGTGAAAAACGAGCTTATGAGATTTTTAGAAAAGAAGGCCCACTTGCATTATTACCTTTAGAGAAAAACTTATATCAAGTAATTTGGACTTCAAATACATTAAAGGCAATTGAAAGGTTGAATTCTGACAAGAATTTTTTAATGGATAATTTGTCAACAATCTTGCCTAATGAATTTAAGTTGGACCAAATAATAGGCGAATTTAATATTTTTCCTGTTTCATTATCCTTAAACTTACCAGTTTTAAATTTTAAAAAATTAGTTTTTGTAGGAGATGCATTTCATACATTTCATCCTGTTGGTGGTCAGGGTTTAAATACTTGCTGGAGAGATGTTAATACTATTTATGATCTTTTTAATAAAAATACTGCTATTACTAAATTGCAATTGATATTATTTAAATTTAAGTATTTTTCAAGCAGAATTTTAGATATTATTGTCACTATTTTTATAACTGACTCGTTGATATCAATTTTTGCTAATCGAAACGTTTTTTTATTTCCAATAAGGAAATTTTCATTTTTACTTTTAAATAAATTTCTTTTTACAAGAAAATTAGTCCTTAATCAAATGACTAAATCTCTCATTTACTCAAGTATTGAATAGAATTCATGAATAATTATTTATCTAGAGAAATGATAATTTATTTATTTAATGTATTAGGTTTAGATGAATCTACTATTGAACTTGGTATAAAATTATCTATAAAAAATAACACTCCATTACCAATATTATTATGGAGTTATGGAATGCTAACTATTGAAGAACTAGATAAGTTATATTCATTTTTATTTCAAAAGATGGATTAATAATTCTGTTATAATTTGTCCATATTTTATTAAAGAACAATTACAGTTTTAACTAGAGGAAATCAAGTATCAAGAAAATCTATAGAGAAGCTTGATTTATTATTATTAATACTAGAAACTATTGACTTAAATGGTGTCCATTCCCTTTACGCCTTATCTAATAGGCTTAATCTAAATAATGTTTTACCAAATAAAGTGACTATTTGGAAATTAAGGAACAATAATCCATTGAGAAAATCTTATGTTACTAACAAAATTAAACTTAACGAATTCGACGCCTTAATTAGGATTACAGTTGAAATG
>MWOU01000248.1 GCA_002025975.1 Prochlorococcus sp. HOT208_60m_813B04 | reverse complement strand
CTCTTGTGCCTGCTCCTGGTTATGCAGATGAAGAAATTTATTTATTTTTAGCCCGCGATTTAAACAAACTCAATTCCGAGGTTAAAGGAGATTTAGATGAAGATATAGAAGTATTAATTTTAGATCCCGACGAACTAGATAATCTTATTTCTAGTGGGGATGAAATTCTTGACGCAAAAACCGTGACGGCTTGGTTTAGAGCTAAACAATTTTTAGATAAATTATGAATAAACCTAGAATACTTTTTTGGCATAGAAAGGATTTAAGAATATTTGATAATCAAGCTTTAATCAAAGCATTTTCATTATCAAATGCTATTACTTCAACTTACATATTTGATAAAAATTACTCACATGATTTCAATGCAAGTTCAAGAGCTTGGTTTCTAGGAAATTCGCTTAAAGAACTAGGAAATAATTGGAAAAAAATGGGTAGTAGATTAGTTATGGAAGAAGGAGATCCGCTATTAATAATTCCTCAATTAGCAAAGAAAATAGATGCTAAATTTGTTTTTTGGAATAGATCAATTGAACCTTATGAGATTAAGCGCGATTTACTAATAAAAAAAAATTTAAAAAAACAAAATATTCAAGTTATTGAAACTTGGGATCACTTATTAATAGAACCTTTAAAAATATTTTCAGGGAATAACAATCCTTATTCAGTTTATGGACCCTTTTATAAAAACCTTAAATCAAAAATGAATTTATTAGGTTCATATGAACAAGAAAAGGTTGGTTTCCAGTTTAAAGATATAGATAATAAACTCAAAGATAAGACAATAAATTCATCTGATTCAGTTCTAGAGAAATTTATCAAAAATATCAAATTTTCTGGTTCGAATATTTGTCCATGCAGACCTGGAGAGAATGCTGCAGCAACATTATTAGAAAACTTCATTAACGAAAAAAAAATATATTCTTATAATTCTGCACGAGATTTTCCTTCACATAATGGGACATCTTTTCTAAGTGCATCTCTCAGATTCGGCACCATTAGCATTAGAAAAATTTGGAACGCCACATTAGATTTAAATTTAGATTTTGCAAATCAAGGAAATTATTTATCAATTGAAACTTGGCAAAAAGAACTTGTTTGGCGTGAATTTTATCAACATTGCTTATTCCATTTCCCAGAGCTAGAGAAAGGTCCATATAGAAAAAAATGGGATCACTTTCCATGGCAAAACAATAATGAATGGTTTCAGCATTGGAGCAACGCAGAGACCGGAGTACCTATAGTTGATGCTGCAATGCGTCAATTAAATAGTACTGGCTGGATGCATAACAGATGTAGGATGATAGTGGCTTCATTTCTGGTAAAAGATCTTATATGCAATTGGCAAATGGGCGAGAAAAAATTTATGGAGACTTTGGTTGATGGAGACTTAGCTGCCAATAATGGGGGATGGCAGTGGAGCGCCAGTAGCGGTATGGATCCAAAACCACTTAGAATTTTTAATCCATATACCCAAGCAAAAAAATTTGATCCTATTTGCGAATATATAAAATATTGGATTCCTGAATTATCTAAAGTGTCAAATTCAGAATTATTAAATGGGGAGATATCTAATTTAGAAAAAAATAATTATTCAAGCCCTATTGTCAATCACAAC
>MWOU01000247.1 GCA_002025975.1 Prochlorococcus sp. HOT208_60m_813B04 | reverse complement strand
TTCGAGAGACAGGCATGCAGAATATGTTCAAACTATTGCACTAGTTGGCGCTTCTCTAGATAGATTCGCAACTGAAATAAGAAATTTGCAAAGGACTGATGTTTTAGAAGTTGAGGAGGGCTTTACAAAAGGGCAAAAAGGAAGTTCTGCCATGCCTCATAAAAGAAATCCTATTCGAAGTGAAAGAGTAAGTGGTTTAGCAAGACTTTTGAGGAGTTACGTCTTAACAGCACTTGAGAATGTTCCACTTTGGCACGAAAGAGATATAAGCCATAGTTCAAATGAACGTATCATGCTACCTGACGTATCAATCTGCTTGCATTTTATGCTCAGGGAAATGCAAGATATAGTAAACAATTTAGAAGTTTATCCAAAAAATATGCTCAAAAATTTAAATATATATGGTGGTGTAATCTTTAGTCAGAAAGTTTTACTTTTGCTTGTAGAGAAAGGTTTGTCTAGAGAAAAGCCTTATAGCTTAGTACAAAAAAATGCGCATCAGGCCTGGAATACTCAGAATGGGAATTTCAAACAAAATATAGAGAGAGATAATGAAATTATGGATTTTATTGATCAAAGTGACTTAGAAGAATGTTTTAATCCTTCAATTCATCTTAATAATTTAAGTGTAATATGGGAGAAGTTAGGTATCTAGGATTACTGAAAACCTTATCTAAGTTAAACCAGTGTTTTCAGAGGAATAATGACCAAAAACTTTAGGATTGAAAAAGATAGTATGGGAACAATAGAGGTTCCCATGGAAGCTTTGTGGGGTGCTCAAACACAAAGATCGATAATAAATTTTTCTATTGGAGAAGAATTAATTCCAATTGAGTTAATTTATTCACTGACCCTCATAAAAAAAGCTGCTTCAATTGCAAATTTCAATTTAGGTTTAATAGATAAAAGGAAAAAGGATTTGATTGTAGAGGCGTGTACGGAAATACTTGATGGGCTTCACGATTCACAGTTTCCCTTAAAGGTTTGGCAAACAGGTAGTGGCACGCAAACAAATATGAATGTTAATGAGGTAATTTCAAATATTGCAGCTTTAAAAACTAATTCAGAGCTTGGTAGTCATCAACCAATTCATCCGAATGATGATGTAAATAAATCTCAGTCAACTAATGACACTTTTCCTGCTGCTATTCAAATATCTGTTGTTAATGAAATAATCAAAAATTTAGTTCCAACAATCAGAGAACTTACTAAGGTCCTTGATAAAAAAAGTGAAGAATGGAAAGACCTCATAAAGATAGGAAGAACCCATTTTCAAGATGCAGTTCCACTCACTTTTGGGCAAGAAATATCAGGATGGTCAGAGCAACTTAAAGATGCTGAGAATGCAATTATTATGAGTCTGAATGAATTATATTTCTTACCTCTTGGAGGAACTGCGGTTGGTACAGAGATTAATTGTCCAAAAGGATTTTGTGAAG
>MWOU01000246.1 GCA_002025975.1 Prochlorococcus sp. HOT208_60m_813B04 | reverse complement strand
TTCTGGCTCTAGCGACAAGATGCAAAGATATATTTCTAATTGTTATTCCATTGGAATAGAAGTTATTTCACCGAGCATTAATTTTTCTGGGGTTGACTTCACTATTAAGAATAATCAGATTTTATTCGGGTTATCTGCAATTAAGAATTTAGGAGATTCTGCAATAAGAAATATAATTGAAAACCGAAATAGGGTTGGAACCTTTAAGTCATTATCAGATTTGTGCGATCGTTTACCTTCTAATGTGCTTAACAAAAGAAGTCTTGAATCTCTAATTCATTGTGGAGCACTGGATGAGTTTTCAAATAATAATAATAGAGCTCAGTTATTATCAGATCTTGAACATGTTATTGAGTGGGCCTCTTCAAGAAATCGTGACAGATTATCAGGGCAAGGAAATCTTTTTGACTCTAAAGAAGAATTTTCTAATGTTGCTTTTTCAGATTCACAATTAGCTAAGGTTGATGATTATTCACTTATTGAGAAGTTAAAGTTAGAAAAGCAGCTATTAGGTTTTTACTTATCTGATCATCCTCTAAAGCACTTAACCAAGCCAGCAAAACTTATATCGCCTGTAAGCATTTCGCAGTTAGAAGAAACAAAGGATAGAAGCAAAGTCTCTTTAGTTGGAATGATCCCTGATTTGAAACAAATTACAACTAGAAAAGGAGATAGGATGGCGATAGTTCAGCTTGAAGATCTTTCTGGAAGTTGCGAAGCAATAGTTTTTCCAAAAACATATGTCAGATTATCAGAATTTCTTCTTACTGATACTAGATTGTTGGTATGGGGTACAATTGATAAAAAAAGTGATAAGACTCAGTTAATAATTGATGATTGTAGAGAAATAGATAACCTTAAATTGCTAATTATTAATCTTGAAAGTTCTCAAGCATCAGATGTAAGAGTACAAAATACTTTGAGAGACTGTTTAATTAAATTTAAACCAGATAAAGGTAAATGTGGAATCAAGATTCCAGTTTTAGCTGCAGTTAGAAATAAAAATAATGTAACCTATGTTAAATTTGGCGAACAATTCTGTATTGGAGATATTCATGGCGCATGCAAATTATTAGAAGATAAGTCGTTCCAAGTTAATTTGAAATCTTTAGTTTCCTAGATTAACTTTCATCCTCAAAATTTTGAGTAGCAGGTTTGAAGGCAGCTTTTGCACGTTGTATGTTCATAGGAATATTTTCAATACCAAAAAAACATCCTGGCTCTTTATCCCAACTAGCCGATAATATACCAAAACTCAATCCTGCAAGACCTAACAAGAAAAACAATGCTGAAATTGCAATTGTTGAAGAAGGAGGTATTTCAGCAATATTTCTTGTAACGATAATGTAGCTCACAACAAAAACAGACATTCCTAATATTGTGGGTATTCCAGCTGTAAAAAAAATTCTTCTTGCCATTCTATCGGCTACATATTTAGGTATGCCAGTTGAAGATCTCTTTGGGGAAGTTACGATGTTAGATGTTTTTTCTAGGTTAGAGAACGCAGTTGTCTCAGAATAAATTTTTTTCTTTTTATTTTGTGTCTTTTTTTTGGATTGCTTTTTTTTCATTAATTGAGGTCATCCTCTGATTCCAATTTTCTTCACTAACTCTTGATATCTCTGAACGTTTTTGTCTTTTATGTAAGATAGTAATCTTTTCCTTTTACCAATCATTTTTAATAATCCTTGTCTTGAAGAAAAATCATGAATGTTTCCTTGGAGGTGGTCACTTAATTTTGATATTTTTTTAGAAAGCATTGCTACCTGAACTTCAGCTGAACCTGTATCAGTTGGATGTACTTGATGAGTTTCAATAAGCTTCTGTTTTTCGGCTGTATCTAATGACATAAAATTTATTTTCCTTTGTTATATGATACTACGTCATCTAGCTAAATTACTACTATTCTTATCTAGATAATTCATAG
>MWOU01000245.1 GCA_002025975.1 Prochlorococcus sp. HOT208_60m_813B04 | reverse complement strand
ATCTTTTCAATGGAATTTGTTAATGATGAGTTCTCTTTTTCTAAATTAGTAACAGCTTCACTTACTTTGTTTTTTAAAGATAATTCTGAAATTAAAGACTGGGTTTTGATTTCATCCTTCAACTTGATTAATTCATTATTTAATGAATTAATTTTATTTGTTGCTTGATTTTTTTCGATACCTTCACCCAATGTATATCTTGTAAAGCGTCTTACTTTGATATTTTCTCCGATTTTTGCAGCTGCTTGTTTTACAAGATCCTCAACTGTTAGAGAACTATCTTTAATGTAGGGTTGTGAAAGCAAAACAAGCTCATTAAGTCTTTTTGCTATTCTCCCTTCAACTATTTTTTCTTTAATTTGTTCTGGTTTTCCAGATAAATCATCCCTACCCATTTCAATCTGCTTTTCTTTTTCCACAACATTTTCAGGTATTTCATCAATTGATACATACTCAACATTTGGGCATGCTGCTACTTGCATTGAGACATCCTTCAACAGAGATTGGAATATATCACCTCTAGCTACGAAATCAGTTTCACAGTTTAACTCTAGTAAAACTCCGACTCTTGATCCAGTATGAATATAACTACCAATTGACCCTTCAGCAGCTACTCTTCCCGATTTCTTTTCAGCACTAGCTATACCTTTCTTTCTTAACCATTCTAAAGCTTTATCTAGATTTCCTTCAGTTTCGTTAAGTGCTTTTTTGCAGTCCATCATTCCTGCACCTGTTTTGTCTCTAAGATCTTTTACAAGTTTTGCTGTAATGTTTCCCATTTGAAGTAATAAAAAATAGTGAATAGTAAGTTTTAAATTAGAATTTAATTTTTTCTTTCGGCATTAGAGCCCTTTCTACCCTCATTTATGGCATCTGCAAGTCTTCCTAAAATAAGTTGCACAGATCTAACGGCATCATCGTTACAAGGAATTGGGACTTCACACAAATCAGGATCGCAATTTGTATCCAACATTGATACTAATGAGATATCTAATTTTCTAGCTTCTAATACTGCATTAGATTCTCTTCTTTGATCAACCAATACGACTACATCCGGTAATCTTCTCATACCCTTAAGCCCACCTAAGTATTTTTGTAATCTTTCAAGTTCTCTCCTTAATACTGCAGCTTCTTTTTTAGGCCTCATTGCTATTGAACCACTACTTTCCATTCTTTCTAGATCCTTTAATCTTTCAATCCTAGCTTTCATTGTTGTCCAATTTGTCAACATACCTCCAAGCCATCTTTGATTTACATATGCAGCTCCACAGCGTGTAGCTTCCTGTGCTACTACATCTGATGCTTGTTTTTTTGTACCGACAAATAGGAAACGTTTACCGCTTTTTGCAGCGTTTCTCGTCCACTTATAAGCATTGTTCATACACAATGCAGTTTTCACAAGATCAATAATATGAACTCCATTTCTCGCGCAATATATATACTTAGACATCTTGGGATTCCAACGTCTAGTTTGATGCCCAAAATGAGCACCAGCTTCCATCATTTCTGATAGTGATACAACAGCCATAATTTAAAAAGGGTTTCGGGTTAGCCTCCATCTGACGGGGAATTAATATTAATAATTCACCCGAAACTGTCAGATGTGTGAAATTTAATTCAATCATTCTACCAAGTGGTGTGTATTTCTAAAAGTTTTTTATCTTGATTTAGTTAATTGTTTAATGTAAATCATATTTAAAGGGATCCTAAGAATCTCAAGTGCAAGTCTATTTCTTCTTATATTTATTAGGAATCTTAATAAAGGAAGGATTCTATCAACACTGATTAGTCCTCCCAAGCAAAGAATTTGCCAAAGTAAACTATGGAGAGGAGTTAATTGAATCATAAATCTAACCCTTAAATTTGGGTGCTTCTTGTAAAACACTAAAGCCATTTTTGCTCTCTCTTTTTCTTGAGCTATTAATGAATCTATTTGTTCGCAATTAAATGGCGGATGCCAATGAAAACCTACTGCATTTGGGCATTTAATTAATTTTGTCCCAATTTTTTTTAATCTCTCTCCAAGTTCTAAATCCTCCCAACCGTAAAGACTAAAAGAAGTATCAAATAATCCCACACTTAAAATCAATTCTTTTGATATGGCTACATTCCCAGTAGCAAAATATGCAAAAGAAGTGTCCATTATTTTATGTTTTTCACTCTGAGGATTTAGAAAATTAGATGTATTGACTACCGAGCCATAGGTAAAACATTTTTTATCATTTTTTCTCCAAGAGGCAAGTAATTTATCTACGTGGCAATTTATAAAATTGTCCAAAACAATAAGATCACTATCAATGAATATAATAATTTCATATTTTGATTTAATTATTCCCAAATTTCTTCCGAGTGCAGGCCCTCCATGTTCTTGCTGAAATAGAATAACGTGTGGGAGATTATCTTTGTTTTTATTTATCCATGTGGCTGTTCCATCAGTTGATCCATCATCAACTACTATTACTTCATAATTACTGATATTTGTATTTAATTTTTGATTCTCAAGCGCAAATAGACATTTCTCTAATATAGGTAATCTATTGTAAGTCGGTATAACAATACTTACATTCATGATTATGTCTTAAATATGCATGATATATTGAAATCCAAAAGATAAAAATAAAAGATATTCCCTAATCAGCTGCACCGCCATTATTTGCTGTACCTGTAACGTTTCCACCATCAGGTCTTCCATCAGTTCTTAATTTCCTTTTTTTGAATTTTCTAGCATAAGCTCTATTACGTTCCTGCTTTTCTTTTTTTAAATTCCTTCTCTTAGACATAAGATTTTTAACTTTTTATTATATTAGCTCACTATGAGCACTATATATTTTACCATCCTCCATATTTAATATCCTGTCAGCCATATCAGAAATTCTTGGATCATGGGTCACCATAAGTACAGAACAATTTTGCTCTTTTGCAAGTTTCCTTAAAAGGGTTACTATTTCTCTTCCTGTGACGCTATCTAAAGCAGAAGTGGGTTCATCAGCTAATAAAAGTTTTGGTTTAGCAGATAAAGCTCGAGCAATTGCTACTCTCTGTTTCTGCCCACCAGATAAGTCATTTGGCAACTTTTTGTGATGTTCTTCTAATCCTACTGCTGACAACCAATTCCGTGCTATTTCACGTCTTTGCAAATATGTTAAACCTTTTATTAAATCGGCGCCCATCTGGACATTTTGTTCTGCTGTTAAACATCTCAGAAGATTGTGACCTTGAAAAATCATTCCAATACTTCTTCTAAGAATCTGACGAGTTTTCCTTGATGCTCCATTTAACTGATTATTTAATACAGTTAAATCGCCACTTTGACAGGTTCTCAAGGCACCAATTAATGTTAAAAGAGTCGTTTTACCACATCCAGAAGGACCTTTCAAAAGAACCAACTCTCCTTTATCAATATTTAAATTAACGTCATTAAGAACTTGTTTTTTATTCTCATTTTTTCCATAAAAGTGACTCAAATTATTTATTGAGACTGTTTTGAGGTTTTTAACATTATTTTTTGATTTATTAGCTTTAAGCATTTATCTTCTATTGTTAAAAAATTTCGGCAGGATCAGCATCAACTAACTTACGCATCGCAACAGCGGCGGACCCCATACACATAACTAAAACTAATACGAAAATTAAAATAGTTTTATCTGAGTCCATTATTATTGGAAGTTTAGTAGAACTTCTTATAACTGAGTAAAGTATTTGACCAGAGAAATAAGCAGGTAAATAACCAAACAATGCCAACAAAAACCCCTCTCTAGCTACAACAAAGAAAAGGGACTTAAGTCTATACCCCATTGCCAATAAGGTGGCGTACTCCGGGAGGTGATCTGTAACGTCACTATAAAGAATTTGATAAACAACCACACACCCTACAACGAAACCCATCAATGCACCCAAACTAAAAATAAAACCTATTGCAGTACTATTTTTCCAATAATTCTTCTCAAATTCTATAAATTGATTTTTTGTAAGAACCCTAACATCATTTGGGAGAGAGTTATTTAATATCCTTGAAATCAATTCAGGATCAGATCCTTTTTTTAGCTTTACCAAACCAATTTCTATACTGCCAGGAGGATTAGCAGGAAAAAGTCTCAAGAAGGTTTCTCGACTAGTTATCAAATTACCATCTGCACCAAATGATGGTCCCAACTCCACAAGGCCCTCAACAATTACTCTTTTTCCAGCAACCTCAGTTTCAACTTTTTTTTCAGATAGAAACCATTCTTCAATCGGTCCAAATTCAGGTCTAGATAATTTGTCAAAAAGAACTCGTGATGGATTTCTCAATTTATAAGCTTTCTTTGAGAATCCATAATCTAAAAGAAGTGAATCGGAGGGATTAAAACCTAATGCAAGTATTGATCTAGTTTTAAGATTTTCGGGATTTCTCCAAAGTAAATAATTTAGATTAACGGGAGCAGTTTTTTCAACATCTTCTACTGCAAGAGTTTGAATTAATCTTCTTTTTGGGAATCCACTCATACTTATAGAACTTTTTGATCTGGGACTTATCAAAACAAGATCGGCATCTAGAAGTTTATGAATAGTTACGCTCGTGTCAAATAAACCATCTCTAAAACCTAATTGCATAAACATCAAAATCCCTGCAAAACTGATTCCAGCTATGGCAACTGCTAGCCTTAATGGTTGCCTAGTTAATAACAACCAAGCTAATGGAATTTTTCTAAATTTTAAAAAAGAAAAACGCATTAGGGAATAAATTTTGCAATCACTTTCATTCCTGCATAGTTTTGAACGATATCTATAGAACCTTGATCTAGTTTTACTAGCACCTCGATAATTCGTGAATCAGCATCCCCTGTTGGATCAGTCGATAGAACTTTTCTTTGTTTTACCTGAGGACTAATCCTAATCACCTTTCCCTTAAGATTTTTTTGGAAACCCCCATTCTCACTTCTCAATTCAACATTCTGAGAGATAAAGACTCTATCGATGTCAGATTCATAAACCTCTATCAAAGCTTCCATTTTTTGACTAGAACCAATATCCAAAATCCCTTCATTTTGTGGCCTTTCACCAACTCTGGTGTTTATTCCAAGAATAAAACCATCGATTGGACTCCTTAGTTTTGAGTTAAATAGATCTATCTTGATATTTTTTTGATCTCCGATAAGGTTTATTTTCTTTTTTTGCAATTTTAATAATTCATCTTTTCTCTGTGAAAACTCTACAAAAGAATATACATCTTTGCTCAAAGCTAATTCATACCTTTGAATTTGATCTTTCTTTAGTGTAATTTCTTCGTTAATAGTATTAATTAGATTTTCGTTTCTTTCTAGATCAGCAATTAATTTTTCTCCATTTTCAAAAATTGCGAGGATATCACCTTTTTTTACGAAATCTCCTTCATCTACTAAAATTTCGACAATTCGGGGGGAAGAGCCAAACTGACTTATTGGAGCTGCCAATTGTCTAATCTCTCCTGAAGGAGAAAGTTGACCAAGTGCGGCAACAGCTGTAATAGGCGGAATAATATCTGCATTTATTTCCTCTTTAAATTTTGAACTAGATTTATTATTCCCAGAACAGGAAATAACACCAAGAGATAATGGTGTAAATAATAAAAAATAAATAAATAAATTTTTTAATATTTTTAATTTCATTAAAAATCGAAGAGTACTGTTTTTATATAGTTATTGACCCATTTTTCATCAAAATATTTTAGAAGAACCATGCTAGTCTTCTCATTTTTCATTTGTTGAACACAATAATTTTTTTGAAAATCTATTCTCTCTTGGATAATTTCCTCATTAACTTCCGGTTTAGCTTTCTTACTTAACTTAATCAAAATAGTGAGGTATTGATCGGCAACTTTACAAAATTCATTTTTTTCAGATTTACTTTTTAATGAAGCAAAAAATACATTATTAGAAAAAATCCCCCCCCATTTAGGAATCTCTCTCAAAGAGGTAAAAGAACTTTTATCAACTTCAGAAAGGAATTTTTCGTATTTCAAACCTTGGTTTTGTGATGCCGGGGACAAATCAACAATGGCAGCAGAAACAATATCATTTATTTTTACCAAATCCATCCCAAAAATTGGGATATCAAACTTTGGATCAGGGAAAAAAACGCAGTGTAATATTTTAAGATTCCTCGAAAATTCTGCTACTTCGATATGTAGCTTTCTAAAACCTTTTGCTTTATGAAATTCATTTTCGATAAAAAGTTCTCTGCCTATTTCTTTAGATATTATGTTAGTTAGTTTTGGATCAATTTTTATACTCTTAAGGTCCTCCAGCATAGATCTATGCTCTCTAATATTTTGTAATAAATCCAAAATAAGAGGGTCAGTTAATTTTGTTTTAGTTAAAGATTCAGACAACAAGGCTAAAAAGTACCAAAATAGAATTTAAAGAGAGAACCGAAATGAATGTAGGAGATCTTAACTACTACACCCATTCAAGCAAAACTAGATGTGTGTTTGTGGATAATAAAGAATTACCGCTTATAAGCATTGATATTTGGTGCAAAGCAGGTTCTTCATTTGAGGATGTTAATAAAAACGGCACTGCTCATTTTCTAGAACATATGATTTTTAAAGGATCTAACAAAATAATGCCAGGTGAGTTTGACCATAAAATTGAATCACTAGGCGGATTAAGTAACGCTTCAACTGGTTATGATGATGTACATTACCATGTCTTAGTTCCACCAAGTAACTTTAAAGAATCACTTGCTCTTTTGACAAATATTGTAGTTGCTCCAGATTTTAATCCTGATGAATTTAAAAAAGAAAAAGGTGTTGTTATTGATGAAATAAAACAACAAAATGATCAGCCTGAAGAAAGACTATTTAATTATTTTTTGAAAAGGGTTTGGTTAAGTCCGAATTATGCCAATTCGATTCTGGGAACTGAACAAAGTATTAAAAACTTAGAGATAAATGACCTTGTGAAATTTCATAGCAAACATTACACTACCGAAAAAATTTGTATTGCAATTGCGGGGAATCTCTCTGAAGAAATTTATAAAATTTTTGAAAAAAGTGATCTATCTGGCATAAAAGAAAGTCCAAATTTAATAAATCTAAAAAATAAACCTTCTTTAAAAATTAGGAATGGTAGAGAGTCAGTTAAGTTTGATAGTTTAGAGTTTTCAAGAATATTTATGGCCTGGTTTATCCCAAACCTAAATGATCAGAAAACTATTATTGGACTTGAGATATTAGCATCAATACTCTCTGTTGGAAGAAACAGCAGATTAGTAAAAATTTTAAAAGAAGATAATAACCTTGTTGAATCGGTGTATGTAGATGTAAATGCTGGAGAATTAGGAGGATTATTTATAATTGAAGCAAGTTGTGAGTCCAAAGATATTGATTTAGTAGAAAAGCAAATTAATAAAATAATAGATGAGATCTCAAACTGTAAAGACTTGGCTTTGGATGAAATAAAAAAAGCAACAAATATTGTTAAAAGTAACTACATTTTTAATTTAGAGACATCTTCACAACTTTCTTCATTCTTTGGAAATGAACTTCTTTGGAGGAGAAAATCTTCGATAAATAATTTAGAGATTCATTTAAAGTATTGGAATGACTTGGATAACTTCAAAAAGATCACAGAATATATCAGTGGAGAGAAATTCACTTTAGTTGCATCCCCTGGTAAATGTTAAAAAGATATTTTTTAAATAATAAAAAAAGAAATTTTTCAACTGCTTCAATTTGGATTAAAGGTGGGAGTGACATGGATAGTACCGGCAAAAAAGGGATAAACAAGATACTTTGTTCATTACTTACCAGAGGATGTGAAGGTTTTAACAATTTAACTCTCTCTGAGTATATTGAGTCCTATGGAGCAGAATTAAATCAAGAAATATTTGAAGATGGTATTTCAATAAGTCTTAAATCCTTAAATGAACATTTCAACAAATTATTCCCATTATTAGACTTAATAGTTAATAAGCCAATCCTCTCGGAAACTGAATTTAAAAAAGTAAAAAAATCTTCTATTGATCAAATTAAAAAAGATAAAGAGAATCCATTCAATATTTGTTTTGAAAAATGGAGAAAAATTGTTTACTCAAATCATCCTTATGCTTTCAACACAATTGGCAATACAAATGATCTCCAAAAGATTAGCTATGAAGATGTTTTGCTTGAGTTTAAAAATTTAAAAAAGAGAGAAAAGTATTTAATTTCAAATAATCCCTCAATACATGGAGAAAATCTTGGATCATTAGAAAAAAAAATCTTAAAAGAAAAATCAGATTCTAAAAATCATAATTTAAATACTATGAATAGATTTGATTATTCTATTAATGATTCAAATCAAACAATAATAATGATGGGTGACCAAACCTGCTCGAGAAGAAGTAGTGAATATTATCCTCTTAAGGTTTTGGAGTCATATTTATCTTATGGAATGAGCGCTGCTTTATTTAAACTTTTTAGAGAAAAACATGGTATCACTTATGATTTAGGTGTTTATTATCCTATCAGAAGTGGAAATGCACCATTTTTAATTTATTTATCAGTATCTAATGAGCAAGCACTTTTTGCTTTTGAACTTTTATCAAAATTATGGAAAAATTTACTTTTTAATCCCTTGACTGATGCTGAAATATTTTTAGCAAAAGAAAAACTAAAAGGTTCTTTTCTAATAGGAAATCAATCACTGGATGAAATTTTACAGAGAAAGATACAGTTAATTAGTTATGGCGTTTCACCAATTTCTGAGAACGATTTAAATTTAAAAATAGAGGGAATATCTTCGTTAGATATTTTTAAATTAACAAAAAAGTATTTTTCAAAACCTTTTTTAAGTATTTCTGGAAATAAAAACATATGTTTTGATATTTCTAATAGGTGGAAGAAAAACTTTTAAGTTAGTTTTTCTCAATCTTATCAATATCGATTAAAAACGAACCTCTTCTAAACTTTACTTCAACAGTATCTGGCGATTTAATTGAAAGGATTTCACCAATTTCATCAATTGCCACTAGATCAGGTGGTCTTAACATCGGCATATTATCTGATGTCTTTAAGTAAGAGACCGGCGCAATCAACTTAACCTTATCGTTGAGCTTAAATTTCATTTATAAATTTAATACAATAAAGAGTAGTATAAGCATAAAATTAGAGAAAATATCAACGAAATGCACTGATTCATTCTAGAATCCAAGAATTGACTTTCAACAAATTAATGAATCAAAAATTTAAAACATTAATTTTATGGGCATTACCTATACTCTTAGTAATTGCGCTTTCCTACCAATTTTTATCTTCAAGCAATGTTGATTCACTTAAATCTAATGGAACTACAGTTGCACCTAGAAATTCAGCAGTAGCAAGAGTTAGTTACGGCAGATTTTTAGATTACATTAATTCAGGAAGAGTTACATCAGTTGATATTTTTGAGGGAGGCCGAAATGCAGTTATAGAGACAATAGATTCTGATTTAGATAATAAAGTCCAAAGGTTGAGAGTAGACCTTCCCGGCTTAACACCAGAACTTATAAATATTTTAAAAAATGAGGGAATAAGCTTTGACGTTCATCCAGTAAAAACAGCTCCTCCTGCATTAGGAATTTTAGGTAATTTACTCTTCCCGGCTATCTTAATTGGAGGTTTAATTTTGTTAGCGAGGAGATCAAATGGTATGCCTGGAGGACCTGGCCAAGCAATGCAGTTTGGGAAAACAAAGGCAAGATTTGCAATGGAAGCTGAAACAGGGGTTGTATTCGATGATGTTGCAGGGGTTAATGAAGCTAAACAGGATTTGCAAGAAGTTGTCACTTTTCTGAAAAAACCAGAAAAATTTACATCTGTAGGAGCAAGGATTCCCAAAGGGGTTTTATTGGTAGGGCCTCCTGGTACTGGTAAAACCTTATTAGCTAAAGCAATTGCAGGCGAAGCTGGCGTGCCTTTTTTCTCATTATCAGGTTCTGAATTTGTTGAAATGTTTGTTGGTGTTGGTGCTAGTAGAGTTAGAGACCTTTTCAAAAGAGCTAAAGAGAATAGTCCTTGTTTAATTTTTATTGATGAAATAGATGCGGTAGGAAGACAAAGAGGTGCAGGTATTGGTGGAGGTAATGACGAAAGAGAACAAACTCTCAATCAATTACTTACTGAAATGGATGGTTTCGAAGGTAATAGTGGCATAATAATAATTGCAGCCACAAACAGACCTGATGTTCTAGACTCAGCGCTTATGAGGCCAGGCAGATTTGATAGACAGGTAACTGTAGATGCACCTGATATAAAGGGCAGACTATCAATATTAGAAGTTCATGCTAGGAATAAGAAACTTCAAGAGGATTTGACGCTTGAAAGCATTGCGAGAAGAACACCAGGGTTTACTGGAGCAGATTTAGCAAATTTACTAAACGAGGCTGCTATACTAACCGCCAGGAGGAGAAAAGATTCTATAAGTATTTCAGAAATTGATGACTCTGTTGATAGAATTGTAGCAGGAATGGAAGGTTCTCCATTAACAGATGGTAGAAGTAAGAGATTAATTGCTTATCATGAAGTTGGGCATGCTCTCATAGGTTCACTTGTTAAAGCCCATGATCCTGTTCAAAAAGTGACTGTCATTCCAAGAGGTCAAGCTAAAGGATTAACTTGGTTTACCCCTGACGATGAACAAACCCTTGTTAGCAGGGCGCAATTAAAAGCGAGGATAATGGGTGCTTTAGGAGGGAGAGCTGCTGAAGATGTAGTTTTTGGAGAAGGTGAGATTACAACAGGAGCGGGAGGTGATTTCCAACAAGTTGCTTCAATGGCCCGTCAAATGGTTACTAGATTTGGTATGAGTAATTTAGGTCCGATAGCTTTAGAAAGTGGTAATCAAGAAGTATTTGTTGGTAGAGATTTAATGACCAGAAGTGAAGTTTCTGATTCAATCTCTAAACAAATAGATGAAAGTGTAAGAGTAATGGTCAAGGAATGTTATAAAGAAACCTACGATATAGTAAGCGAAAATAGAGAAGCTATGGATAAGATAGTTGACCTATTAATCGAAAAAGAAACATTAGATGGTGATGAATTTGTAAGTATTCTTTCCAAATACACAAAAATTCCCAAGAAAGAGAGAACACCTCAATTATTAAGCTAAACTTTTATTGGTTTCTTATCTAAGACCAGGTCAATTAAACCATACTCAACCGCTTCGTTTGGGGACATATAGAAATCTCTATCAGTATCATTTTTAATAGTGTCATAATCTTTTCCTGTCCTTTCGGATAATTCAGTATTAAGTCGTTCTTTTAAGAACAAAATTTCATCTGCTTGGATTCTTATATCACTAGCTTGCCCTCTAGCACCTCCAAGTGGTTGATGAATCATTATTCTTGAATGTCTAAGGCTGCTTCTTTTACCTTTAGTACCTGCCGCAAGCAAAAATGCACCCATACTAGCTGCTAAGCCAACACAAACTGTATGAATGTCTGGCTTTACATGTTGCATTGTGTCAAAGATACCCAATCCGTCATATACTGATCCACCAGGTGAATTTATGTACATATAAATATCCTTATCTGGGTCCTCTGCCTCAAGGAACAATAATTGAGCAACAATTCTATTAGCAGTTTCACTAGTAACTTGTTCTCCCAAAAAGATTATTCTCTCTCTTAATAGTCTCGAATAAATATCAAAGACTCTTTCACTACCGCCTGATTCTTCTAAAACTAAAGGGATCATAATAATATTTATCTGTTTATTAGATATTAACGATATTGAGTCAACATACGCTAACCTTATTAAGGTTTACATATAAAAAATTGAAAGAAAAATTGACTGTTTCAGATAGCAAAAAGTTATTTCATGAAAAATTTCCTTACGTCATTCCAGGTTTATATAAAAAAATAGTTGATGAAATGCTTGTCGAACTTAATCTTTTAAACCATCAAAATGAATTTACACAAGATTATCTCTTTTGTGTTGGTCTCACCGAAACATTCAAAGAATTAATGAAAGGATATCAACCTGAAAAACACTTGAATCTACTTTTTGATTCTTTATGCAGTTCTACAAATTTTGAGGTGAAGGAAATTAATGAAATATCTAAAAAGTCTCAAAAAGAGTTCAAGGATAAAACATCTAAAGATATTTTAAAATTATTAATAGAAAAAAGTAATTCTAAAATTTATCCTTCAAGAATTTTGAACTTAGCAATATATATATTAATTTCAAACGCCCAAGATTTTAAAGAGAAAGAAGAATTAGAAATAAATAAGATGATTTCTGATATCTTTGAAAAATTAAATTTATCTGCTAATAAAGGAGAAAAAGATATTGGAATTTACAAAAGTAGTCTATCAAAAATGAAACAAGCAAAAGAATTAATTGAAGAACTAAGAACTAAAGATAAGAAAAAAGTAGAATAAGACTTATTTTTTTAATCTTTTTTTATCTTTCCAAGAGATAAAGGATATATAAATTACAGCAAATGTTATGAATATAAGTAAAAGAAAAGATGTAAGGATAACAAATTTACTTAAATAGACTTCATAAGTTAAAAATGAACTCATATATCAATGGAACCATCACCATTTCTTCCCCAAACAACCATGGCAATCGAAAAAGTAAAAATTGCAGCTAAGGCTGCCCAACCTATTTGAAAAATCATTGAATTTAAAGCGTTAATATAAATATAACAGAACTTCAAAATTTTTAATCATTTTAAAGCTAAAGTTAATTTCTCAGAAACAAAATTTTCTCAATAGAATAAGAATAAATCAAAATTGGGTAGGTTAGTTTTAAATCATAGTACAAATATAGAAGGTCTCATCCCAATTCTCCAAAAATTAGCGCTGGACATCAATATAAAGACAATAACTCCAGCCGCTATTTCAAGAGCTAGAGGTAGATCTTCTAAATTGGTAATTAGACTGTCAGTGAAAACAATAAATGGATATAAAGCAATCGCAAGAAAGGGTAAAACCGCCCAAGAAGTTTTTATTTCAACAGACTTAAGTAAAGATGAATTAAAAAAAATTATAGATATTTATAATGGAAATAATTAAATTAAAGAAAATTAGAAAATGGTCAAGAGAGAACAAATGAAATATGTATTAAATTTTTCTATGTTTTTATTAGCCTTTTTTTCATTTAGTAATGAATCAATATCACTAACTGACTACCAAATAAAAAAATTTTGCGCAAAGGAGAAAAGGGTATCTTTATGTATCAAAAATTTAAAAGAGAAAAGATCTTATCTCCAAACAGGAACGCTAATTGAAATACCTGTAGTCCCTTATAAACGGTAATAGGAAATTAAATTTCAAATTCTGATTCGAAAAGATTAAAAGCATTTTTATAGCTTGTGAGAAGTTCTTCCGAATTATCAGAAAAGCCTTGTCTTTCATAATCTTCCTTTAATTCATTATGTAAGTAAACTACTGTGTTAAAGGCGCTCATATATTCTTTTTGTATTTCTTCATCATCGATATCATAGATTTTAGCCAACACTAATTCGACATTTTTTTTTGATGAATATATTTTTCTCTCAAAGTCTTTACTTAACTTCCTTCTTTTTTTTGCCATTTAAAAAATTTTAAATACAGGTTAACAATACTCAAATTCATAGATAAATTAAATTAAAACTTATAAAATAAAGATATAGTTTCCAAATCAAAATAAAACCTCTACATTCCAAATAAATCATTCGATGATATGAGTAAAAAAGAAAAAACTAATCCTGAAGAGGTTAGAAACAAAAATTATGAAGCTAAAAAAATGAATAATTATGAAAACTCAAAGCAAAAGAAAAATAAAGATCTTCCATGGTGGGTAGAGTTATTATTTGTACAAATAGGATTACCAGATAAATTACTAATAGAAATATTAAAAGCCAAAAAGAACTCTCAAGAATTTATTAAAAATGATAAAAAATCATTAATAACATTTTTGTTTTTAATAACTACCTTGGCATATTTTTATCCAGTTATTAAACATGCAAAAAACAAATTAGATTGCGAAGCGATTGCCAAAAATTATATTATTAAAAATAAAAACACAATCGGAATGGATAATAAGGAAATAAAAATGTTATCTACAAATTTTTGTTATGGTGGCGAAGAAATCTATGAGATAGAAAATTTAAAAAATTAAATCTTTAATTATTTTTATTAATGATAAATTCACTATTATGATACTAAATTTAACTTTAATAAAATTTCAATTTTAACCTTATGACTGATATACAACAAAAGAAAGAAAATGTAAAAATGCATTTAAAAGATTTGAGGCAAAACTTAAAGAAAATGCATTTAGAAGTTACGGAAGAATTAATATTACCTAAGCCAGATGATGTAAAAAAACTGATGAATAAAATGGATAAACTATTAAAATTAATTGAATTAAAATAAACTATAATTTAAATAATTCGTGATTATAAATTTTAAAAAATGAACATAATAAAACAATTTTCAAAAGTAATTTTAATTGTAATTTTATTAAGTTCTTGTAAGACATCAATCAATAAAGAGGATCCCATAAAAAATTCTGAAAAAAATAATAATAATATTTCTAATTCAGAAAAGAAAAGAATGGAAATCAAGTTTTCCTGTGGAGATGATGGTATTTCAAAATACTTAAATGAAGGGTGGAATATTTTAAAAGAAGATTCCCAAGAAAAAGTTTGTACCTGGAAATCTGTTCCTGCCACAAATGATTGTAATATGGATAAAGATAAAGGATGCAAAATAACAAAGCCGGATAAAATAGGTGAAGAGAGAATTTATTTATTAGAAAAACAAATTTAATATATGACTCCAAAATTAGAACATTTAGTTGATTTAATTTTTAAGAAACTAAAAACCAATAACAATAAAAAAATATTTTTAGAAAAAGAAAATTTGAATAAATTTATTCTTTCTCTTTTCAAAGAGAACTGAGAGGGAGACGTATTTAATTTAACTGCTATAGTTAAATTGATTTTTTTACAGCTATAGATATGGATAATTTTTCTTCATTAACTATTATTTTGGGAATTATTTTTATCTTAAGTCTCTATTTTTTATTTAGAGTTACTTCGAACAAAAACATCTAAATAATATTATTAAATCATTTTTAGATGATCGGATCATCTCTTAGTAGTAAAACTGAATGTTTGTTTAAACCATCATTAATCCATTCTTTATATTCTTCTATAACGCACTTTTTATCAGAATTATCTAGTAGCTTAATTCTTTTTTTTGCATTATCCAAAGCTAAATTAATACAAAATTTATAGTTTTTTTGCATGAGTTTTTCTTGAATAATAGTAAAAATATATACTTATTCTGTATTGAAAATTACAATTATAAGCCTTGATTTAATAAGAGTATCAAGCAATACTGAAGAATTTTTAATATATTTGTGATAATGAAATTTTAGAAAATTATGTCCTACGAAGCAGGCAGTAAAGAATGTAGACATTTAATCGAAGCAAAGGAAAGCCTTTTATCAGCATTAGATGCATTAAGCAATATAAATTCAGCCGAACTAATAGAAATCCAAATTAAAGAAATTTACAATAAATTAGAACAGATGCACGATAATAGAAAA
>MWOU01000025.1 GCA_002025975.1 Prochlorococcus sp. HOT208_60m_813B04 | reverse complement strand
TTTGATTTACGGATTACTACTTTTACAATTAAATTTTGCAAAATATGCCATTGCTAGTGAAGTTATAAATATTACATAAATAATTTAATAGTAATAAATACTTATAAGTTGTTTGTGTGCAATCGCTATTAGTTGATTTTTTATAGAGTACTTATAGTAACTAGTTCCATTAAATCTCTGGACTGCAGATATTTTTGAAATACTTCAGAATAAAATGCTTTTTTGGCAGCAAATTTTGATTCGAATTCGATTACTAATCCAAGCTGCCCTCCGTCCCATTCATTTGAAGTTGATTCTTGTATTAAATCTCTTTTTACTATTACTCCTCCCACAGATTTAATCCAAGGTAATACTGTCCTTATATATTCCAGAAATAAATCAGCATTTGGAATTGAAATTTTCTTAAGCCAATAGCTTTTTGTCATCAAATCAACATATTCTGGGTAGAATATAGCACATGGAGGTAAGTATTTATCCTTAGCTAAATACTTAGCGGTTATTAAATGGAATCCGAAAATGATTTATTAAATTTACTTCTTAAATCTCCAAATTCAGAGATTATACTTACTATTGCCAAACAACTTGAAATTGATCATAATTTTTCGTTCAGCAAAGATAGAAATGATTTACAGGGTGTTTGGGAGCTTAGGTGGAGTAGTTCTAATAGTCCTTTTTTAAAATATTCTCCTTTTATTGATAATCTTCAAATTCTTGATCCCTTAAATTTAAATGGTCTTAATTTACTTAAACCTAGAGGAATAAAATCAATTATTGGTACTGGTATTTTAATTAGACTTAATTACATAAATGAAAAAAAAATTGGGGTCAAATTTACACATGCTGGTTTTATAGGTCCTAAATTTGGAAGAAAAAATATAAACGCTATGAAAGAAATAAATAATGAACAATTAGGGTGGTTAGAGATAACTTATTTAAGTAATAAGCTTAGAATCTGCAGAGGTGATAAAGGAACTTTATTTGTTTTAAAAAAAATAAATTCACCG
>MWOU01000244.1 GCA_002025975.1 Prochlorococcus sp. HOT208_60m_813B04 | reverse complement strand
TATCTCCAGGAGATTCATAGTCTGGGGCAGAAGAAAAACTTAATGCTTCCGGTAGAGGAATTTATAGAAAAATAGGAGGTATCTGCACCTCCATTCAATGTCCAAGTGACGTCTTCATCAGAGGTAAAAGTATGAATCTCTGTCTTGTTCTCACTAATAGATTTTGTACTTGTTAAATCCCCAGAACTTCCTGATGGACCTGTAATAGTTGGAGGTGTTTCATCTGCAGTAGTAAAACTTGCACTAGTCTTATCGTTTATACCTGAATAAGAATTACTATTTACATCATCAAAAGCTGTTGAATCGATCTGGACATAATATTCTGTCTGTTCTAACAAATCACTGCCGGGATTAATAGTAATTTGAGTAGTTCCTGTTCCTGTAACCTGACTACTGGTTACATCAATAGTTTCTATAACAGAATCATCGGATGCTTTATAGATAACAATATTGCCAGTTTCTACATCAACAGCTTCTGAGAAATTGAGAACAAAATTACTATTTGTAGCAACAGCCGTTGCATCATCTGATGGAGATGCAGAGGAAACTTCTGGAGCAATTTCGTCTAAATCTGTAATAGATACCGTGACAGTTTGATATGGCTCATTACCTGCTCCATCTGTAGCCTTAACGACAACAACATAATCATTTCCACCATCATTATCTTCAGGAGATTCATAGTCTGGAGCAGAAGAAAAACTTAATGCTCCAGTGGAGGAATTTATAGAAAATAAGGCAGCATCTGCACCTCCATTCAATGACCAAGTGACGTCTTCATCAGAGGTAAAAGTATGAATCTCTGTCGTGTTCTCACTAATAGATTTTGTACTTGTCAAATCTCCAGAACTTCCTGATGGCCCAATAATTGAAGGATAAACTAAATCTAAAGAAAACAATTCCATACCTGTGGTGCCATTATTCCCAGGGAAAAGTAATATGTCTTTTGATTCATAAAAAACTAATAAGGATTCCTCCATATATTCCCAAGAGATGCCATCAGAAGATCCCGAGTTTAAATCCTCTATTAATACGGTCCCGTCTGAAGTACCATCTGACTTCCACACTTCTAATCCGGTGTTTCCATCATTTGCAAAAAACACTAATTCGTCGCCGTAATCTATAAGACTTCTTGGCATATAGGTGGAGTCATATGAATCATCAGTAGAATTTATATCTTTGACTTGTACAGTCCCACTTTCCGTTCCATCAGTTTTCCACAATGCGTATCCATAAGTAGAATCTTTAGCACTAAAAAATAATGCATTCTGTGAAACTGTTAAATTTTGGATATTACTATTTTCACTACCACCATTTATATCTTTAACTAAGGTTGTTCCTTCTTCGGTTCCATCTGTTCGCCAAAGTTCATACCCATACTCTTCATTATTCGCAGTGAAATATAAATGATCTCCAAAAACAGCAGCACCTCCTGGTGTGGAGAATTCGGTACCACTGTAAATATCTTTGACTAAGGTTGTCCCTGATTCTGTTCCATCTGTTCTCCACAGTTCTTCTCCATGTTCTTCATCTTTTGCAGAGAAATATAAATAATCTCCAAAAACAGTTAAAAGAATTGGGTCTGACGAATTAGATCCACTCTTAATATCTTTAACTAGTGTTGTCCCTGATTCTGTTCCATCTGATTTCCATAACTCAGAACCACTTACACCATCACTTGTTGAAAAATATAAGCAATTGTTAAACTCTATAAATTGTCTGGTTTGGTATTGACCTGTCAAGGGACCATCCCCAATATCTTTAACTACTATCGTCCCCGCTTCTGTTCCATCTGTTCTCCACAAAGAACTATCTATACCACTTCTGCTATCACCACCAGCTCCAAAATATACATAACCACCCATTTGTGTAAAATATAATGGATATGAACTTGAACTTCCTATGTTGATATCTTTTAATAATTTAGTTCCCTCTTCTGTACCATCAGATATCCATAATTCCAAACCACTTATTTCATCATTGCTTGCAAAATATAAATTATCGCCATAACTAAATAAATGCTTGGTTAGCGAAAAAGTTGAGCTATTTATTCGTTTTACTAATGATGTACCTGATTCTGTCCCATCAGTTTGCCAAAGCCCTCCTCCTTCAGATGTATTTGCAGTAAAGTAAAAAATTCCATTTAATTCTGCATAATTTGATCCGTAAGCAGTTAATGGTTTTGAATCTAAACTACTCCCATCAAGATTTTTTACAAGTGAAATTGACATCTTTTATGAAGGTTATAATTCCTATATATTTTTTAAATGTTTTTCAAATTAATTAAATATAAAGTTTATTTTTTGTAATTCTAAGGGAAAAGATATATTCACAAAAAAATTAATTTTATTTTTAAGAGGTTATTAAAATTTTAGAAAAATTTATTTATTTGACTACTCCTAGTTGAACTTGGAAGCTTGAATTTACTCTTTAAATATTTTTCACTTAGTACCAAATGTTCTTTTCATAAGGAATCTTTTTTAAACAGTATCACTTATAAATTCTTCAAATCCTTTGCTGGTTAAATAAGCACTCATTTGATCTTCACTTTGATAATTCGCATATCTGATATTCCCATCTGAATAAATCAGTGATCTTAAATAAACATCCCCATTATTATAATATTTGCTGCCTTTATCCCTCTTTTAGAAAATAGGGTTAATGCACTTAAAGTTTTACTGGTTATTAGCTGAAATTGGCTCTATATCTTTTAATATTATTTTCAAGTCTTCTACCATTTTGGTTTTGCTTATAGCAATTAGTTTTAAAGTATCCTGAAACATATTTGTTTGTATATCTGATGTTCTTAGTCCGGCAATAAGTTGTTTTGCTTCATCAGGTAAAGACTCTATCAAATATTCTTTATCATCTATCTTTAGTTTTTTTTCTGATTGATTTTCCATAAATTTATAAATTCTTATTTCTTTAAAATATATAAAAATCTCTTAACTAAAACAACTGTATCTAGCTCCCAATTAGCAATATAAGACAACTTATATTATCTTTAATCCATTTCTATCACTTATCGGAGCGACAGGATTCGACCATTTAATAGCAAGGGATCCAAGCCCTTGCTTTTTTATTTCTAGAGTGTCTCAAATATACAAATAGAGCTAGAAATAGAGCTAGTTTCTAATTAGAACTGATTAGCTCTAAATTTGGTGCTCTATTTTTCTCTATACATATACTGAAAAAAATTAAACCAGTAAAAAATTAAACCTTATATATAAGGAGAAAATATTCACTAATTAAACATCTATATAATCATCCTGGATCCTATTTCCAGATAATCTCTCCATAGCTTCTCTGAGTTTCTTCATCTCAATCTTGTTCTCTCAATCCACTGAATTAGGTATTATTGAAAATATTAATCTTTTTAATTATTTGATATTTTGACGACTGTTTTAAGAACCACATGGACCAAATTAATTGGAACATCTTTTAATGAGAGAGCTACCACTTTAGAAATAGCTTCTGATGGATCTATCTATACAGGAGGATATACATACGGAGATCTTAATGGTGAAACTAATAATGGGAATATGGATGCCTTCTTTAGTAAATATGATTCAGATGGGAATTTAGAATGGACTAGATTATTTGGCAATACATCTAATAGTAGACTTTATTCTATAGATACAGCTAGTGATAATTCAGTCTATGTAACGGGTAAGATTTCAGGAGATATTAATAGTCAAACAAACAACGGGATTGATGATATTTTCTTAGCAAAATATGATTCTAATGGCACTATTCAGTGGACTAAACTTATTGGAACTTCAAACAATGATCAAGGAAGAGATATAAAGATAGGAATTGATGGTTCTATATATTTAACTGGTTTTACTCAAGGAAATTTGAATGGTGAAACTTTAAATGGTGGAGTTGATCCCTTCCTTACAAAATACAATTCAAATGGAGTAGAGCAATGGACTAGACTTTTAGGCGATTCATGGGCAGATTATTCTAATGCGATGGACATCGATTCATGGGGGAATATATGGTTTGCAGGAGAAAATTTCATCGCGAAATATAATTCTGATGGTATTAAACAATTTATACAGGAATTTCCAGATATAAATACATATTATGCTAATGATATTTTAGTTAATAGCGATGGTTATGTCTATATTACTGGTAGGGCGAATGGAACTATAGATAGTCAAGAAAGTTCCCAAAATGATGCATTTCTCACTCAATATGATACTAGTGGAAATAGAATTTGGACTAGGTTTATTGGGTCAACTGCCAATGATACAGGGTTTGGTCTTGCAGAGGGACCAAACAATACTGTCCATCTAACAGCTCAAGCATTGGGTTCGATAGATGGTCATTCGGCAACAGGTTATGGTGAAGTTCTTATTGCAAACTACTCATCTGATGGAACTAAGAATTGGACTGACTTTTTTGGTGGTTCCGGAGATGAACAGCCTTATAGCATAGAAACAGATTCGTCAGGAAATATACTAATAGCAGGCTATTCTACTGGGGATTTATCTGGACAAACAAACAATGGATTGTTAGATGGATTTCTAACTAAATTATCTATCTCTTCAGATACTGGAGATGCAACTTTTGCAATATCAGGTACGACTCAAGTTGGGCAATCATTAAGTATTACAGAATCAACAGCCGACCCAGATGGAACTGGAACTCTATCTTATGTATGGCAATCATCTTCTGATGAAACCACCTGGACACAAATCGGTACAAATTCAACTTACACACTTACATCATCAGAAGAAGGGGAAAAAGTAAGAGCAATTATTTCTTATACAGATGGACAGGGGTTCTCAGAATCGGTTACTACTACGGGCGTTGATATAAAAACAGATGATGGAGATGCAGTTTTCGCGATATCGGGGACCACTGAAGTTGGTCAAGCATTAAGTATCACTGAATCAACCGCAGATCCTGATGGGACTGGAACGTTATCTTATGTCTGGCAATCATCTTCTGATGAAACAACTTGGAGTCAAATCGGGACAGATTCTACTTATACACTTACAACATCAGAAGAAGGTAAAAAAGTAAGAGCAATTCTCTCATACACTGATGACCAGGGTTTCTCAGAATCTGTAACTACATCATCAATAGAAATAAAAACAGATGACGGTGATGCAGTTTTCGCAATCTCAGGTACTACTCAAGTTGGGCAATCATTAAGTATTACAGAATCAACAGCCGACCCAGATGGAACTGGAACTCTATCTTATGTATGGCAATCATCTTCTGATGAAACCACTTGGACACAAATCGGTACAAATTCAACTTACACACTTACATCATCAGAAGAAGGTAAAAAAATAAGAGCAATTATTTCGTATACCGATGGACAAGGGTTCTCAGAATCGGTTACTACTACGGGCGTTGATATAAAAACAGATGATGGAGATGCAGTTTTCGCGATATCGGGGACCACGCAACTTGGTAAAGCATTAAGCATTACAGAATCAACAGCAGATCCTGATGGGACTGGATCTTTATCTTATGTTTGGCAATCATCCTCTGATGAATCAACATGGAGTCAAATTAGTACAGATTCAACTTACACACTTACATCATCAGAAGAAGATAAAAAAGTAAGAGCAATTCTCTCATACACCGATGAACAGGGTTTCTCAGAATCGGTCACCACATCTTCTGTAGATATAAAAACATTAGATGAAGGAGATGCAGTATTCGAAATATCAGGAACTAATCAAGTTAGTCAATCATTAAGCATTACAGAATCAACAGCAGATCCTGATGGTGGGACAGGAACTTTATCTTATGTCTGGCAATCATCTTCTGATGAAACCGCTTGGAGTCCGATAGGTACGGATTCAACTTATACACTTACTTCATCAGAAGAAGGTAAAAAAATAAGAGCAATTATTTCGTATACCGATGGACAAGGGTTCTCAGAATCTGTCACCACATCTTCTGTCGATTTAATTGATGATGGCGATGCAACTTTTACAATAAATTCTTCAGGTAATAAGTTGGCAGGAGATAACTTAAGCATCACAGAATCCTCTGCAGATCCTGATGGAGCTGGTACTTTATCCTATGTCTGGCAGTCATCTTCTGATGAAACCACCTGGACACAAATCGGTACAGATTCAACTTATACACTTACTTCATCAGAAGAAGGTAAAAAAGTAAGAGCAATTATTTCTTATACAGATGGACAGGGGTTCTCAGAATCTGTAACGGCATCTTCAATAGATATAAATCAAAAAACATATTCTTTATCTACTTCTATAAATGTCCCTCAGGAGGCATATACTCTTACAACAACTATTAGTACGGGAAATGTTGCGGAAGGCTCTACTCTCTATTGGTCACTGAGCGGAACTAATATTTCTTTATCAGACTTTTCTGATGGTGCCTTAACAGGTTCTGGAACTGTTGGTAGTGATGGAATTTTTTCTTTTAAACATTTAATAGCTAATGACGGAGAAACAGAAGGTTATGAAACTATAGACATCAAACTATTCTCTGACTCTGATAGAACAACACAAGTTGGAGAGACCAAATCAATATTGATAAGAGATTCTGCAATTGAGGAAAAAATTGCGGAAATTGTGGAGGATTTAAATGGTGTAAAACAAGTTGTATCTCAACTGATAAAAGGTCAAAATTATACTCTTAGCAACATAAGAGATTATGACGGGAATTTGCATGCAAATACTGGCAGTGTT
>MWOU01000243.1 GCA_002025975.1 Prochlorococcus sp. HOT208_60m_813B04 | reverse complement strand
TAATATCAAAAATAAAAAGTTTTTAATTTGAGAAATCATAATATTAATTTTTTTTTATTTTACTTTTGTTCGGCCATTTTTAAAAAATTACTAATTAATTTATGACCAAATTGCGTCAAGACACTTTCAGGATGGAACTGTACCCCATGTAAATGTTTATATTCTTTGTGAGAGATAGCCATAATAGTTGAGTCTTCTAAAGTCGCAGTTATATCGAAACACGATGGCAAAGAACTTGAATCAACTATAAGACTATGGTATCTAGTCGCCACAAATGGAGTCTCGATATCTTTGAACAACCCTTTTTGATTATGAAATATTTTGGATGTCTTTCCATGCATTAGTTCTTTCCCAACAATAACCTTACCTCCAAAAGCTTGGGCCAAAGCTTGATGACCTAAACAAACTCCTAATGTCGGAATATTTTTAGATAATTTTTTTAAAATTGGCAGACAAATTCCTGATTGATCTGGATTACCTGGACCTGGAGATAATAGAATGCCACAAGGATTTAGTTTAATAATTTCTTCTAAAGTAATTTCATCATTTCTTTTAACTATTAATTCTTTAGTTATTTCATGCTCAACTGAAAGTTCTCCTAAATATTGAACAAGGTTATAAGTAAAACTATCGTAATTATCTATAACAAGAAACATATTTATATGGATTTAAATTAACAACTTTATTTTAGGAACAAATATATATACAGCAATAATAACAGAATTAATGGAAGCTAATAATACTGCTCCTGCAGAAGTATCTTTTGAAATTTTAGCCAAAATACTAAATTCTTTTTTCACTACTAAATCAACGATTGTTTCAATAGATGTGTTTAACATTTCTAATATTAAAACAGACATAATTGTTGCAATCAAAATTACATAATTACCTACACTAATTTTAAGTAAAAAACCAATTATTAAACTTGTAACTGCAAAAATTAATTGAATTTTAAAATTTTTTGAAGTTTTGAATACGTAACTAATTCCACTGAAAGCATACTTAAAACTCATAAATACATTACTAGAAGTTTTGTATGATTCTTTTCTATTTTCTAAATAGTTTATTTTTTTTTCCATTAATTTTTAATCTAATCTAGTAATTAAATATTCTTGAAAATTTAACATATTTTCTAATTCATGCTCATTATTATGTTCCCATCCCAAAAGATGTAAAAATCCATGACTAGCCAACCAGATCATCTCTCTATAGATTGAATGTTTATATTCATAAGATTGCTCAAGTGCCATCTCTAATGATATAAATATATCTCCCAACTCTATGTGATCTAAATTAGTTAGAGATTCATCAGAAATGATTGGAAAAGATAGAACGTCAGTTGGACCATTTTTTTGCATCCACTTCTTATTCAAAGAAGCAATTTCTTGATTAGATATTATCTGTAAGCCTAATGAAAAAGATTTTTTTTCAAAAATATAATTTGGCAATTCATAATCCTTTTTTTTTAATATTGTATTTATCCAAGATAAAAAAACCTTCTCCCAAAAAATAGATTCAAAAATAAAATGAGTTTTAGTATCTTTTAAATTATTTGAAAATTGAGAGAAATCATTACATTGAAAAACCAAATCTAAATTTATTTCAGAAATAATTTTTTCTTTCATACATTCTTAAACTGGTATGTTGGGCTTACCTATTGTGGCAACAAGTATTAATATCCCAATTAAAACTAGAAAGGTTATTGAAAAATGAGAAATACTTTTTGAGCCTTTCCTTACCATATTTCTCATAGCAAGCTTTATAAAGCTTGGAGGAGAAACTTTTTTTTCTAAAATTTCGTTTTTATTTTCCATTAGTTATTCAATAGATTCATTAGAAGAAATATTCACACGTAATAATTCATGAATAAATGGTTCAAGTCCACCATCTAAAACACTATCTAACTCGTTAGTCTCCTGCATAGTCCTAAGATCTTTTACCATTTGATAGGGATGGAAAACATAATTTCTTATTTGATTGCCCCATGCAGCTTCCACAATATCACCTTTAATATCAGCGACTTCAGCAGCTCGTTGTTCTTTAGCAATCACTAATAGTTTAGACTTTAGAAGTAACATAGCTTTTTCTTTATTTTGTAATTGAGATCTTTCTTGAGTACATCTTACTGAAATCCCTGAAGGCAAATGAACAATCCTCACTGCTGTTTCTACTTTATTAACATTTTGTCCTCCAGCTCCACCGGATCTACTCGTTGTAATTTCTAAATCTTTTTCAGGTATATCAAGTGAAATATTATCATCTAGTTTTGGCATAACCTCTACCCCAGCAAAGCTGGTTTGTCTTTTGCCATTGGCATTAAAAGGAGAAATTCTTACTAATCTATGAGTTCCTTTTTCATGTTGCAGATAGCCATATGCATATTTTCCATCAATTTCGAACGTTACACTTTTAATACCTGCTTCTTCTCCTTGAGATAATTCATTAATAACAAGGCTCATTTGATTATTATCGGCCCATCTTGAGTACATTCTTAATAATATCTCTACCCAATCCTGCGCATCTGTTCCACCCGCACCTGCGTTAATAGAAACTACTGCTCCTTCCTTATCGTATTCACCACATAACAATCTTTCAAATTCCCATTTATCCAAATTCTCTCTTAATTTCTTTAATCCCAGCTGCGATTCTAAAATCATTTCCTCTTCGGGTTCTAGAGAATAAAGCTCAAGAGAGGCATTAGCATCAGAAATAAAAGTTTTCCATTGATCTAACAATTCGAGTTGTGCTTTGACATCATCAAGGATTAACATTTGCTTTTTAGCTTCTTCTTGATTTTCCCAAAATTCAGGCTGAGCAGAAATTTGCTCTAACTCTTTCCTTTTCGCTTTTAATCTTGGAACGTCAAAGACAATCCTGAGCATTACCCAGGCGCTCTGTTAGTTCCGAAAGATCTTTTTTGAAATCTGTAATATCTATCAAAATAGGATTTAATCGTTATTTATAATCTAACAAGCACTTTTGTTTAATAGTATAAACTAAGTATTATTTAAAAAAAATGTCCAAAGTTGAAATTTATACTTGGCAATATTGCCCATTCTGTATTCGAGCAAAATCACTACTTAAGAAAAAAAATGTAAATTTTACAGAATATAAAATAGATGGCGACGAAGATGCCAGAGCATTGATGATTGAAAGAGCTGATGGTAGAAGAACATTACCACAAATATTTATAGATAATGAGGGTATCGGAGGCTGCGATGATCTCTACGCATTAGAAAATGAAAATAAATTAGAAGCATTATTAAACTAGATCTTATGAAATTTCTATTCGTAATAGATCCAATTAAAAATATAAATCCCCTAAAAGATTCAACTGCTGCTTTAATGCAAGCATCATCAAAAAAAAATATTGAAATCTGGAGTTGTACTCCTCAAGACCTGGAAGCTAGAGGTGATGAAGTATGGGCATCTTCCGTAAAAGTTGAAGTAATTCCGTGGATTTCTTTCAAAGAGAATGATTGCATACCTCTCGCCGAATTTAATTGCATTTGGATGAGAAAAGATCCTCCTGTTAATGAGGCTTATTTATATGCAACCCATCTTTTAGAAGTTGCCGAAAGAAAAGGAGTAAAAGTAATTAACAAACCCTCATCGTTAAGAGCGTGGAATGAAAAGCTAGGTGCTTTAAGATACAGCCACTTAATGGCACCTACAATAGTTGCGAGTAAGGTAAAAGATCTTATTAATTTTGCAAATATAAATAATGAAGTAGTTATAAAACCTCTTGGAGGAAAAGGTGGTCAAGGTGTTATAAGGATAAATAAAAATTCTCCAGGAATTAAATCAATCATTGAATTAATCACTTCTCAAGAAGAATTACCCGTTATGATGCAAAAATTTATTCCTGAAGTCATAGAGGGCGATAAAAGAATAATTATCGTAAACGGAGAAGCAATTGGATCAATAAATAGGATTCCTCAAGGAGGCGATTTTAGGAGTAATTTAGCGATGGGAGGCAAGGCTGAAAACACATTATTAACAGAAAAAGAAAAAAGTATCTGCTCAGAATTATCTCAACACTTCAAAGATGAGGGTTTATTTTTTGTAGGTATTGATGTAATAAATGGAATGCTTAGCGAGATTAATGTAACCAGTCCAACAGGTTTAAGAGAAATAGAAAATTTATCCAATAAAAATGTTTCTGAGGAAGTTATTGAAAAATTAGTAGAAATTATCTAGGATTTTTAGCGCAAAATATCTGTTTTACTATAGATTCAAATTTTAATTTAATCTCATCTATTTCTTTCTCTAAAACGGAGCCAGAAACTATACCTGAACCTGCAGTAAATTCAATATTTTCTTCAATACATCTTGCGCCTCTTATTGCCAAAAGAAATGAAGCATTGCCTGATGAATCAACCCAACCCATTGGAGAAGCATAATTTCCTCTAGGAAAAGACTCAAGAGTATTTATCCAATCCAATGCTGCATTTTTTGGGTATCCACAAACAGCTGGAGATGGATGTAAGTTTTTAAGCAATTCAAAAGGACAAATATTTTCAACTTTAGAGAAAATGAGTGTTTGCAAATGAGAAATATCTCCAAATGAATTTACCTTGATATCACTTTTTTTAAAGTTTGTTATTTTTGAAACTTCTAAAGATTTAATCAAATGTTGTATTACATAATTATGTTCCTTTAAGTCTTTAGTACTTTTTAGGAGTTTCTTAAAATTTGAATTAGTAGAGATAGTTCCAGCAAGAGCTTCTAAAGTTAAATTAGGTTTAGAGAAAGAAAATAATTTTTCTGGAGATGCTCCAAACAAAATATCCTTACTATTCCTTTTCCAAACGTATCTACATGTATTTGGTTGCTTCTTTTTAAATCTTTTTAAAATTTCTACTAAATCTAATTTATTTTTAAGTTTTATTTTAATCCTATTCGCTAAAACTATCTTTTCGAGGATATCTTTCTCTACTAATTGAATTCCTCTATTTACTACTTTTTTCATATTTGTTTTAGAAGTTTCTAAGGAGCGTGAGAAATCATCAATAAAAGGGGAATCAAAACTAGTTTTTAAGCCAGATAATTTTATAAATTCTGAGCCAGAATTAATAACTTGATTTCTAATTGTCCATATTTCTTCAATTAATGTTCTTAATGATGATTTACCTTCAACATGACCATTGATTCTTAACCAGCAATTCTTACCACTTTTAGTAATTAATATTTTTGGCAAAATGGCTTCCAAACTAGGGATATCTGAAGGTAAATTCTTATTATTCAAATTTTCAGAGAAAGAAAATAAATAAATTATTTTTGAAAGTGCAGAATTATGAGATTCATTAGTTAAGTTAATTAAATTTTTAAAATTCTCAGAATTAAACTCTTTTGCTACCTCAAATCTTTTTGGGCCATCCAAAGTAACATATTTGCACTTCTCGAAAGCTATATATGAAATACCCTCAGATTCCTCCCAAAATGAAGAAAACGGATATTGATTTATTAATAATTCATAAACTTGAAATAAATCAATACAAGGAATCTCAACACAAATACTTACTAATCCAGAATTTTCAACTTTCTTATCGAAAGAGGAAAATACATCTTTTAAAAAATCTGTTAAGTTTAAATCATTTTTCATTACTTATTGAAAATAACTAAAAATGATGCAATAAAGTAAAAAATGTAACTCAATTTATAAACTACATTCAATAATTATCTAATTTTGCGTGTTAATTAAAAATGGACGAAGATAAAAAAAAATTATGGAAAAAAGCAATAAAATGGCCTCTTTATTCTGTTGCCATACTGCCAGTTTTAATAACAGGGGCTTACTTGCTCAATCAATATGAAGAGGTAAAAATTTATAATTTGATTTCATTTACTTTAGCTGCAATTTTGATATTACTTTGGGAAAATCTAACTAATGATTTATACGACGCAGAAACAGGAATCGATGAATTTAAATTCCATTCAATTATAAATCTTGTAAAAAATAAAAAAATAATTTCATTTATTGCATATACATCTTTAGTTATTGGTTTATTAATAATTTTAATTATTTCAGTATCAACAAGTATAAACATTTTTATTTTGGTGGCAGCTTGCTGCTTCTTAGGATATTTATATCAAGGTCCTCCTTTTAGATTGGGCTATCAAGGTTTAGGAGAACCATTATGCTGGCTTGCATTTGGACCTTTTGCTTACTCTGCAGTCTTAATTGCTTTAAATCCGTCTAATATTTACTTCGAAGATATTCCATGGAAAGTTTCTTTATTACTTGGTTCAGGACCTTCCTTGGCAACAACTCTTGTATTATTTTGTTCTCATTTTCATCAAATTTCTGAAGATAAAAAGCATGGGAAAAATTCACCTTTAGTTCGCTTAGGGGCAAAAAAGGGTTCTCAATTTGTGCCTTGGATAATTTTCACAATATATATTTTTCAACTTTTCACAATAGTTTATGGATTTATTCCAGTGTTTTGCATCCTTTATTTGCTTAGTTTCCCTCAAGCAATAAAACTTATAAATTTATTAAAATCTTCGTATGCAAAACCTTCTGCAATAAAAAATTGCAAATTCGTCGCAATAAAATTTCAAACTCTTAATGGAATTGGTTTAATCACAGGATTAATATTTAATTACTTGCTAAATAAATGAACTTAATATTTCAAAAAAAATCTTATAGCTTTAAGTTATCGGCCAAAGTAGAAAATTCTAAAACCAATTACCATACAAAATCGGGTTGGATAATTAAATTAATAAGTAATGATAAAAAAGTAGGGTTTGGAGAAGTTTCACCGCTACATAAAAAAGACTTAAAAAAGTGTGCGAAACAACTAGATATGATCCCTGAGTATATAGAGGAATTTAATTTATCTGAGCAAATAAATATTTTTCACCCATGCATTCAATCTGCAATAAATTCTGCATTAGCTGAGATCAATGGAAAAATAATTTTTAAAGAAAACTACTACTTTGATGAAATTGGTAAAACAGCCATATTGTTAAATCATGAAAATGTAGTTTCAGATCTAAATGATATTAAAAAAAGACATTGTAATATTGGAAAATCATTAACCTTAAAATGGAAAGTAGCACTAAAAAATAACCATGAGGAAGAAGCAAAATTAGAAGAAATCTTAAGCAAAATAGGTAATAATATTAAGTTAAGAATAGATGCCAATGGTTCTTGGGAAAGAGACATAGCTAATAGATGGGCTGATATTTTGAAAGATAATAAAAATATAGATTGGTTAGAACAACCTCTCTGTGTTGATGATATTGATGGACTGACAGAACTAAACAAAAAAATTCCAATAGCTTTAGACGAATCACTTTTAAAATTTCCAACTTTGATTGATGAGTGGAAGGGTTGGCAAATTAGAAGGCCTTCTCAAGAAAATAATCCAGTTAAGCTTTTAAGAGAATTAGAAAATAAAAAAGCTTTAATATCTATAAGTACCTCATTTGAAACTGGCATAGGAAAGAGATGGCTCCATCATTTATCTTCTCTACAATTACAAGGACCAACGCCAAAAGTTCCTGGTTTAGCAATGAATAAATTCCCTAATTCGTTTCTATTTTTAAATGAAGCAAAAAAGATATGGGATCAACTATGAAAAATAAAATTCATACTATTGAAGTTAAAAATAACGAAACTCAATCTGTAGAAAAAATTATTGAAAAAATTAGAGAGAATAAAATTATTTATGTAAAAAACAAATTCTATGAAGACAAAGATGTATTAGATTCAATTACTGAAAATGGGCCAGCAATTATCATAAACAGTAGTGGGAGTTCTGGAAAACCGAGAAAATGTTTTCACCATTTAAATAATCTTAAATTATCTGCAAATACATCAGGTCAATGGCTAATAGAGCAAGGATTTGAATTACAAAACTGCTTAATTTTAAATACTTTACCCCTGAACCATATAAGTGGATTAATGCCAATTTTCAGAAGTCAAACTTGGGGATGTGATTGTATTAATATTTCTCCGAATTTGATAAAAAAAACTCGAGAACTTTTACTTTTCACAATTAAATTTAAAAAAAACAAAAAACAATTGATTACATCATTAGTACCTACCCAATTACAAAGACTTTTAGCTCAAAAAGATGGAATTAGTTGGCTAAAAATTTTTGATCTAATTTGGGTAGGTGGAGCTTCAATTTCAGACGAAACTGCAGAACAATGTATAAAAGAAAAAATAAAATTAGCACCTTGTTACGGCTCAACTGAAACAGCAGCAATGGTTACGAGTTTAAAACCAAAAGAATTCTTAATGGGTTTTAAAAATGTTGGAGAAATACTACCTGATACAAAAATAAGAATTAACGCACAAGGATTAATCGAAATAAAATCAGCCAGAATTGGAATCGAAATAATAGATTCTTTAAAAACTGCAAATTTCAAAAATAAAAATGGGTGGTGGCAAACAAGTGATTTAGGTGAAATTAAGCAAATCAATAATTCTTTATATTTAAAATTTGTTGGAAGAAGTGATAATGCCTTTAATTCAGGAGGAGAAGTTGTTTTCCCTGAAGTAATTGAATCTAGATTAAATGATTTCATTATGAAAGAAAATATCCCAATTAATAAATTCAATATTTCGAAAGTATCTAACAAATTATGGGGAAATAAAATTAAAGTAATAGTTGAATTTAGAGAACTTACAAATGATAAAAATATTGAAATTTCTTTAAATTTATTAAAAAATTTTTCTCAAAGTTGGCCTAAACATGAAAAGCCTGAAAAGTGGATTGTAAAAAACAAAATTAGCATTACAGAAAAAATAAACTATAAATTTAAAAAATAATAATCAGCATTCTTTTAAATTTGTACTCACATTAGAAGCCTCTATCCATCTTTCTAGCTGATCGGGAATTTCTATTTTATTTCTTGAATCAACATCTAAAGAACAGTGTATAATATTTCCTTCGGCTACTTTATTTCCATTTTTTATAAAAAAGCTACTTACTTGGAACAAATGAGTATTAATTTTATGAGGGGCAATTTTTACTTTTAATAAATCTCCAATTTTTATAGGCGAATGAAAGTTTGCTTCACAATTTACTATTGGAAAAATAATTTGACTTTTACGTATAGAAAAATCTGGGAAAATATCATGACAAGGGATCCCATAGATTTCAATACTTTCTTCCCAAGCTTCATGCGACCATTTTAATAAGTTATGAAAATGAATTACACCTGCAGAATCACAATCACCAAACCTTACCTTCTTCTGCAATATTAACCAGTCAGAGGGTTTCATTTAAAGAAATTATCTATCAACAGATCCCATAATGACATCTATTGAACCAAGGATTGCCATAATATCAGCGATTTTGGCACCTTTAAGAATATGAGGCAATATTTGCAGATTATTTAAATCAGCTGCTCTGATTTTAAATCTCCATGGGGTAACTTCATTATTTCCTTGAATAAATACACCTATTTCTCCTTTGCCGGACTCTAATCTTGTATATAATTCTCCGTTAGGAATTTTAAAAGTTGGAGCAACCTTCTTAGCTACATATTGATAGTCGATACCAAATATTTCACTTTTCTTATCTTCAGTCGCCATTCTTTGAGCTTCTAAATTTTCTGTTGGACCTCCTGGAATCATTTTGCAGGCTTGGCGAATAATGCTTAGTGATTGTCTCATCTCTTCAACTCTTACTCGATATCTCGCATAACAATCTCCTTCTTTTTCAGAAGCAATCTGCCAATCAAAATCGTCATAACATTCATAATTATCTACTTTCCTTAAATCCCAGGAAACTCCAGAAGCTCTAAGCATTGGCCCAGACAAAGACCAATTAATTGCCTGATCTCTTTGTATTGTTCCTAGACCTTCAATTCTTTTTCTAAAAATTGGATTATTTGTAATTAATTTTTCGTATTCATCTATCTTTGGACCAAACCAATCGCAAAAGTCTATACATTTTTCTAACCATCCGTATGGGAGATCACATGCGACACCGCCTATCCTAAAGAAATTATTATTTATTAGCCTTTGTCCAGTAGCAGCTTCCCAGAGATCATAGATCATCTCTCTTTCTCTAAAAATATAAAAAAATGGAGTTTGAGCTCCTACGTCTGCCAAAAAGGGACCAAGCCATAAAAGATGATTAGCAATACGATTAAGTTCGAGCATAAGAACTCTGATGTAACTAGCTCTTTTAGGAACTGGAATATTAGCTAATCTTTCAGGAGCATTTACTACAATAGCTTCATAAAACATTCCTGCTGCATAATCCATTCTGCTTACATAAGGGACATACATTACATTTGTTCTATTTTCAGCTATCTTTTCCATTCCTCTATGTAAATATCCAATTACTGGCTCACAATCAATGACATTCTCACCATCAAGAGTTACAACTAACCTTAAAACCCCATGCATTGAAGGATGGTGAGGGCCAAAATTGACCACCATTGGTTCTGTTCTAGTCTCTAGCTGAGCCATTCGAAATTTAACTTCTATACAAATCTTAGTCGAAAGTTATGCAAACTGACCTATCTGATTCATCTTTTTTCAATCATCAATCAGTTATGACAGATGAGATTATGGCCTCATTAGAGCATTACCCACTTATACATAACAATCAACTTAAGGGAATAGACGCAACTTTAGGCGGAGGCGGGCACTCTTATCATTTATTGAGAAAATATTCGGATTTAAATATAATTGGACTTGATCAAGATCCATTCGCAAGAAAATCAGCATTAAAAAAACTTGATGAGTTTAAAAGTAGGATTGATATAAGGGCTTCAAATTTTGCGGATTTTGTACCAAAAGAAAAAGTTTCTTTTGTAATTGCAGATCTTGGAGTAAATAGTAACCAACTTGATGACCCTAAAAGAGGATTTAGTTTCCAAAAAGATGGTCCGCTTGATATGCGCATGAATCCTTTGCTTGATGTTGATGCAGAGAAATTAATTGAGGTTTTAAATGAAAAAGATCTAGCTAACCTAATCTATAAATATGGAGATGAGAGATTATCAAGAAAGATTGCTAGGAAAATAAAATTGGATTTGAAGGAAAATGGAAAATATTCTGGGACAAAAGATTTAGCTTACTCTATTGCAGGCTGCTTCCCACCAAAACAAAGATATAAAAAAATACATCCAGCAACAAGAACATTTCAAGCACTAAGAATTGCTGTTAATAAAGAAATTGAAGTATTAGAAAAATTTTTGCAAGTTGTACCTGAATGGCTTTTGCCAGGGGGTATTATTTCTGTTATTAGTTTTCATTCTCTTGAGGATAGGTTAGTTAAAAGTTGTTTTAAGAATGATCAAAGACTAAAAAACCTGACAAAAAAGCCAATAACTCCTTCCGAACAAGAAGTCGAATTTAATAAAAG
>MWOU01000242.1 GCA_002025975.1 Prochlorococcus sp. HOT208_60m_813B04 | reverse complement strand
TTTGTATTGAGGGGACAAGTTCTGAGAAAAAAATCATAAAAAGCTATAACGCCTTAAATGATTTTTATTTTAAGTCCGTTGAAGAAGATATTTCTCCGACCAACCAAATACAAATTGAAATAGATAATGAGAAGGTGAATGAATATAAAGGTGATGGATTGATTGTATCTACAACCACGGGTTCAACAGCCTACTCAATGGCTGCAGGAGGTCCAATAGTACATCCTAGTATAGATGGAATGATTATTAACCCTATATGCCCAATGAGTTTGGCTAGTAGACCAATCGTCATACCTAATACAAGTGAGGTAATCATTAAGCCAGTAAAAAAAAGTAAAGGGGAAATTAAATTATGGACTGACGGTTCAAAATGTATGACCATTAAGGAAAATTATTATTGTGAGATCAAAAAAGGGAAATCACCCTGTAAAATAATAAAGTTTAAAAAAAGCACAAGTTACTATAATACCTTAATAAAAAAACTAGATTGGAAAGGCGATTTGTCTCCAAAAAATTTCAAAAATTAAATGGCCTTGGAGATAGAAAGAAGATTTCTAATAAAAAATGATAATTGGAAACAATTCATAAATAAAAAAGTTTATATTGAACAAGGATATTTTTTCCAAAGTATAGATGGTTGGATTATTAGAGTAAGGCTTATAGGCAAAAAATCTAAAATTACACTTAAAAAACACATCAAAGGCTTTACCAACTTTGAATTTGAATACTCCATTCCACGAAGCGATGCTGAAACTATAATGTCAAATATTTCAAATACAATAAAAAAAGATAGATTCTTTCTAGAAATTGAAAAACAATCTTGGATTATAGATTGCTTTAAAGAAAAAAATTATCCACTTAAAATTGCAGAAATTGAACTTTCTAATGAACAGGAAGATTTATTTCTTCCATCTTTCATTTCAAAAGAAATTACTGGACTTACCCATTACTCCAATTTCAATCTAGCTAACAATCCTTTTTCAGAGTGGAAAGAAGAGTGATTAATAACTTTCAAAAGTAACTAGTCAAAAGAGTCACTTATCCTTTATATTTTCTTTATATTTAAAGCAAAGTGTTTTTTATTTTCTTCAGATGTATGGTCTTTACGATAAAGAAGGAATACTGAGATTTGTTGATTCAGACAAGGATGCATGTATTGCATATGCTGAACTCTTCGAATTAGGTTCTACAAATTATTGTCTAATGGATTTGGCTAATGATACAAAAAAAGTAAAGGGTAATACTAGTCTTGATTAGAGTCTGGGAGTGTACAACAATTAAAGCCATCTCTACAAATCTTACCGTTGTCCATTGCCCAATTCAAAAGTGCTACTCTGTTTTTAGAACCAGTTTTTGTAAACATATTACTTACATGATTATCAACAGTTCTTTTACTAATAGTTAGTTTTACTGCAATCTCTTGATTTGTAAGCCCATCAGCTACTAGATCGATGATTTCCATCTCTCTTGCTGAGAGACCCATCATATCAATGTTGTTTACTTCTTCTTCAACCATTTGCATTTAAACAGTTCCTTTTTTATATTAATTAAGTTTAGCAATCTCAGTACACTTGTTAACCAACTAGGAAACAAAAGCAATTGAAATCGAAACTTCAGCAGACTTTAGAAAAAAAATCTAAAGTAATAACGGCAGAGTTAATGCCGCCAAGAGGTGGAAGCCCCATAAGATCTCTTAAGATAGCACAACTTTTGAAAGATAAGGTACATGCTGTTAACATTACCGATGGAAGCAGAGCTGTAATGAGAATGTGCAGCTTGGCAATGTCCAAACTATTACTGGAAAATGGGATAGAACCAGTAATGCAAATTTCTTGCAGAGATCGTAATAAAATTGCTTTACAATCAGACATTCTAGGTGCAAATGCTTTAGGAATTAGAAACATCTTATGCATTACCGGTGATTCTGTAAAAGCTGGGGATCAACAAGATGCCAAGGCTGTACATGAGTTTGAGTCAGTAAGATTGCTTCAACAAATTCAGGCTTTCAATAAAGGAATTGATCCTACTCTAGGAGAACTTTCAGATAAAAAAACATTGATTTTTGCGGGTGCTGCCGCTGATCCAAATTGCAGAAATAGAAGAAGTCTAGAAAATAGAATGAGAAAGAAAAAAGAGGCTGGAGCTGGATTTATACAAACTCAAATGGTGATGGAAAAAGAAAATTTGATAGAGTTTTGTGAAAAAATTAGCAAGCCTCTTGAAATTCCAGTTATAGCAGGTGTATTCCTATTAAAGTCTTATAAAAACGCTCTTTTTATAAACAAATACGTTCCAGGCGCAAACATTCCTGAAAATATCTTAAATCGTCTTAAAGATGCTAAAGACCCATTACAAGAGGGTATTCAAATTGCAGCTGAACAAGCTAATGATTTTATTAACATCGCAAATGGTGTTCATCTAATGGCCGTAAAAACAGAGCATTTAATTCCTGAGATTATTGAAAAAGCTAATCTTAGTCTGGAATGTTAATCAAATCAGTACCTAATAATTCTGCCATAGCTTTCTGCTGAGGCGAAGGTTCAGTCAAGTCAGATCTTCTTGAATCTGCTATTAACCAATCTAAAGATGCATCTTGCAAATCAAAATGATCTCCATTTTTCCCAACACAATATTTACCAAAAACTAACTTATCCATAAGTCTTACACCTTTACCAATTTTAGAATAATCAAAAATAATTGAGTTATCTATAGTTGCACCCTCGCAAATGCAACAACTTGGTCCAATCATAGAAGGGCCAATAATAGTTGCTCCCTCCTCGATCCTAGTCATGCCTCCTATATAAACCGGCCCGATAATATTAACCTTATCCCAGTTAGCCGCTACGTTCAAACCAGTAAAAACTCCTGGTTTTATTTCCTTACCTGGTATTTGCACTTGTCTTACCTTGCCTTGCAATACATTTCTAATAGCACTCCAATAATCAGGAACTTTTCCAATATCTACCCATTCAAAATCCATTGGTAATGCAAAAAATGGTAAATCCATTTCAACAAGTTTAGGGAAAAGATCAGCCCCAATATCAAATTTCTCTGCTGAAGGTATGTAATTAAAAATTTCGGGTTCGAAAAGATAAATTCCTGTATTTATAGAGTCACTTAAAGCTTGATCAACTGTTGGTTTTTCCTGAAAAGCTTTTATTCGACCATTTTCATCAGAAACCACGACACCGTAACTTGATACTTGATCCTTAGTTACCTTCTTTGTTATTAAGCTCGCAATAGCTCCTTTCTGCTTATGTTTTTTAACAGCTTGAGTTAAATCTAAATCAACTAAAGCATCACCACATAAAACAACAAAAGTTTCATCAAAGAAATTTTGAAAATCCTGAATTTTTTTTAATCCTCCTGCCGATCCCAAAGCATCACCTATTAATTCTCCATCTTCAATTCTTCCCTCAAAACTATAAGCAATTTCTACTCCAAATCTTTGCCCATCCCTAAAATAATTTTCAATTTCCTCAGCCAGATGAGAAACATTTACCATTATTTCCTTAAAATTATGTTCTCTTAAAAGTTCCAAGAGAAACTCCATAACAGGTTTTTGCAAAATCGGAATCATGGGTTTTGGAATAACATGTGTAATAGGTTGAACACGTGTGCCTTTGCCTGCAGCAAGTATCATTGCCTTCATAAATTCAAAACCATTTTTTTAAATTATACGTTATTACTATGAAGCCTCTATGCAGCCGAGGAGGAGGCATTACTTACCTCAAGATTTTCTATAGGCAATTGAGCTAAGCCACCATCGGGAATTATTCTTTTAATTTGAATTGGGCCATATAAGGAATTAATTTGTTTAATTTCAATTTTGTTTTCAGATGATAAAAATAACAAAGCCCAAAAAACTCCCAAACGATCTTTATCTAAATCATTTTTTACTACTGTTTGCCATTTTTTGACTAAATATTCAAAATCTGTCCACTGCAATGCTTTTTCCCATCCTTCAATAAATTTTCCTAGTGCTTTAGTTGTTTCTGGAAGTTTCTCACGATGCGCTAATGACTTTACTTGAGAAATTAAAGCCTTATCAGAATATTTTTTATTTCTTTTTCTCTTCATGAGAAGAAGATCTTGGGTTTCTATAACTTCTGCTATGGACTCTAACTGACTTACAAGTTCTCCCAATGTTGTTGTACGTTTTAGAATTGGTTGTGCAATTGATCTTCTCCTTAGATATTTTTCAGGATATTTTGGAATATCAAATTCTTTATCAATCCAATCTTGATCATCCAAATCAAATTCATCTTCAAAATCGGAAGAATTTTCTTTGAAAACATCAGATTCCAAAACCTGAGCCTTAAGATTAACTAGTACGGATGCTGCAAAAAATGCTTCGCTGGTCTCAGCTAAATCCTTATGATATGAGATTTGACTACTTGAAGATTGATTAAAAGTATGTGAGTATTGCTCTAAAAAACTATCAATTACACTTATTACATCAATATCCCATGGATCAAGCTCACCTTTACCTGCGGCGTCTTGAAGAAACTTAATCAACAATCTAGGGCCTAGTTGTTTCCTATCTATAGGATTTAAATAAGAAATTTTAAGATAGATAAAATCTAATCACAAGATATCTTTTAATTTATTTAATGCCAAACAATATTGCATTAATTTAAAAAAATTATATTGTTGGAGCTTTTAGTATGTCATTTGTTTGAGTTCCTGAAAAAATATTTGTTTTCACAGTACCTTTAACTGCAGTTAAATCTCTATCGACCAAATTATTGATAGATGCAATGTAACTTTCAGTAATTAATCTTGGATACAAACCAATTCCAATAATCGGTAAAAGTAAACAAGCAATAATATAAACTTCCCTTGGCTCTGCATCTATAAGTTTTCGTTCTTCGATTAATTTAGGATTTTCTTTACCAAAGAAAATTTCTCGTAACATTGAAAGTAGATAAATAGGAGTAAGAATTACACCGATAGCAGCTAAAGAGGCCATAACTACCCTAAATGGTAGTGTATACACTTCATCAGTAACAAATCCTGTAAATACCATCAATTCGGATACAAATCCGCTCATACCAGGCAAAGCGAGGGAGGCCAGAGAGCAAGCAGTCCATAGTGCAAACATAATTCTCATTTTTTGTCCTACACCACTCATTTCATCAAGTTTAAGAGTCTTTGTTCTGTCATAGGTGGCTCCAACAAGAAAAAATAAACTTGCACCTATTAATCCATGACTAACCATTTGCAGCATAGCTCCGCTTGTTCCAAGGCTACTAAAACTACCTATACCAATAAGAACAAAACCCATATGACTTATCGAACTGTATGCAATTTTTCTTTTAAGATTTCTTTGAGCAAAAGAAGTTAATGCAGCATAAATTATATTGACTACCCCAAGAACTATTAATAATGGAGCAAATTGAGCATGTGCAACGGGTAATAATTGTGCATTAAATCTTAGAAGAGCATATCCTCCCATTTTTAATAATATTCCTGCTAGAAGCATATGAACAGGAGCTGTAGCCTCTCCATGAGCATCTGGAAGCCAAGTATGAAGAGGTACTATAGGTAGTTTCACACCAAATGCAATTAAAAGACCTACGTAACATAATATTTGAAATTTTTGACTAAAATCTTGAGCTGCCAAGTGAGAAAACTCAAAGTTAGGAATTTCTGTACCATAGAAACCCATTGCTAAAGCTGCCAGAAGAATGAAGATAGAACTACCAGCTGTATAAATAATGAATTTTGTTGCTGCATATTGTCGATTTTTGCCACCCCATATAGCCAGTAATAAATAAACAGGAATTAGCTCAAGTTCCCAAGTTAGAAAAAATAAAAGCATATCTTGTACCGCAAAAACAGCGATTTGCCCACCATCCATAACCAATATCAAAAAGAAAAATAACTTAGGTTTGAACTTGACTGGCCATGCAGCAAGAACTGCTAAAGCAGTTATAAAACTAGTCAATAATATTAACGGCATAGACATACCATCAGCGCCGACAGACCAAGTAAGACCTAAATCAGGGAGCCAACTAATATTTTCTTTCAGTTGAACATTTTCATTACTAATGTCAAAGCCATTTATATATGAACCTACAGTTATTAAAAAAGTTATTAATGCAATAGACAATGCAAACCATCTCACCTCTTTGCCATCCCCTTTATCCGGGAAAAAAGGTATCACAAATGCACTACCAATTGGAAATAAAATTGAAGCAGATAACCAAGGAAAATTAGACAATCCAGCTCCCAAAGTTGCCAACATTTGTGTAGCAAAATGTGTATGAAAATAAGTACTCAATTTAATAAGAAATTTGTCTTAAATAAAGTCTAGAAATTTTCTGTATTTTTTCACCCTAATGGACAGTGAAGACACACAATTGTAATTAAGATACTGGAGGAGATTGAAAACCAAATATAGCAACTAGTAAAATTACACCTCCAAAAACAATAAGCGCATAAAATTGAGCTCTACCAGTTTCAAAATATTTTAAACCTTCTCCACTTCCTAAAGTTACTAGTCCAGTAAGATTTACAACGCCATCAACAACCTTAGAATCAACCTCTAAGACTTCTTTAGCAAGTTTTCTACTACCCTTAACAAAAAGTTTTTCATTAATATCATCTAGATACCATTTATTAGATAAAAAACGATTCATGCTAGGAAACTTTTCAGCAAATAAAACTGATAAATTAATTTTTTTCACAAAATATGCTTGATAAGCAATAATGATTCCAACTAATGCAATAGTTACTGACGCGATTGCTAAAGGCAAAAATTCTTTTAGTTCGAAGGCTTTTGCAGCAATCTCCGCTTCTTCAGGATCTAAAAAATATGTAATTTTGCTATCCCATGGAAGACCCATAAAACCGATTATTACAGACGGTACAGCTAGAAAAACCAAGGGAAATGTCATTGACCAGGGTGACTCATGAATAGAGCCATGTTCTTCATGCTCTTCTTCACTTTCTTCATCTAGGTTTATTTTAGAAGCTATTAGAAGCTCTTTTTGCAATTCTTTATTATCCCCTCTGAAATCTCCTTCAAATGTCAAGAAATAAAGCCGGAACATATAAAAAGCTGTCATACCAGCTGTTAGAAGTCCTACGAACCAAAAAGCTGGAAATGATATAAAAGCATTTCCGAGTATCTCATCTTTACTCCAAAAACCTGCCAATGGTGGGATTCCACTAATTGCTACACAGCCTATTAAAAATGTTGTTGATGTATATGGCATTTTTTTTCTTAAACCGCCCATCAACCTCATATCTTGAGCTAATACAGGCTGATGGCCAACTACTTCTTCCATAGCATGTATTACTGAACCAGATCCCAAAAATAGCATTGCTTTAAAGCAAGCATGAGTCACTAAATGAAAAATGCCTGCTACTGGTGCTCCACAACCCATTGCAAGCATCATATACCCAAGTTGAGAAACTGTGCTATACGCTAAACCTTTTTTTAAATCCATTTGGGTCAAAGCTATAGAGGCTCCTAAAAAACAAGTAATGGTACCAACAAAAGCAATAATGAACTGTATAGAGGGGAAAATTGAATACAAAGGTTGCAGTCTAGCAACAAGAAATATTCCTGCTGCAACCATTGTTGCAGCATGAATAAGTGCAGAAATAGGTGTCGGACCTTCCATCGCATCAGGCAACCACACATGAAGAGGAAACTGAGCAGATTTTGCCATTGGCCCTAAAAAAACTAAAAAACAAAGTAGTAAAGCAGCCCAAATAGGTATCGAATTATCGGATATTGATTGAGAAATTCCAGTAGCTATTTCATTAAAATCAAAACTATTTGTTGCCCAAAATAGGCCCAGAATTCCTAGTAATAATCCAAAATCCCCAACTCTATTAACAACGAATGCTTTTTGTGCAGCGTGTGCAGCACCATCCCTGTCATACCAAAAACCAACCAATAGGTAAGAACACATCCCAACTAATTCCCAAAAAACATAAATTTCCAATAAATTCGGACTAACTATTAATCCCATCATTGAGCTACTAAATAATGCTAAATATGTAAAAAATCTGACATAACCTTTATCATGCGCCATATAACCATGCGAGTAAATCATTACCAGCAAAGTTATTGTAGTTACTAACGCAAGCATTACACTCCCCAAAGGGTCAAGGACAAATCCCATTGGAATTGTGAAATCCCCAGCACTGGCCCATACAAATAATTTTTCTACTGATTGATAACCATTAATTTGCTCAATTAGAGCTTTATAACTAATTACAGCAGAGATCCCAACGAAAGAAATCAGACCTACGGAAACAATTTCTCTTGAATTATTAATTTTCTTGTTGATGCTTATTAGTCCTAAACCAGAAAGCACTGCTCCAATTAGTGGGAAAACAGGAATTAACCAGGCAATTTCTGAAGCTTGTGGCATTTGTTAGAGAATTTTTAATATAATCTTAAACTGTCAATTGAAAAATTCAGACAAAAATGATGAATTAAATGTTTTAACAGCAATATTTATATATTGATGAGACCACCAAAGTACGCCAATTGCAATTAATATGCCTAATTGAGATAACCTAAAAAATTCTTTAATCTTAAATTCTTGCCTCCCCTCAAGTATTGCCATGAAGGGGATTATGGAAGTATTTTTTTTGTAATTTTCAAATTCTTCTCCAAATCTATTTGCTAATCTTCTATCACCATGCCAGATTGCAAATAGATGATGCAAAACTAAGCCAATAGAAGTTATTAATGTGAATGATGTACCAATCCATAAAGTATGAGCAAAACACCAAATTATCTGGCCAAATGCTTGTGGATGTCTTGTGATTCGCATTATCCCAGTTCCATAAATTCGAACTTTAGGTTTTAAAACCGAAGGAATTTCTAGCAAATTGTATGTAGCGGGATATAAAAATAAAAAACTTATTGCAGTTAAGAACCAAACGATCATAAAAACAAAATTATTACCCTGTAAATTCCATAATCTGATTCCGTCATATCTATGAGCCAAAAAATAACTAATCAAGATAATTGCAGATGGCAAACTTAAAAAAACAAAACATAACCGCCATAATCTCGGACCTATAATAGATTCCCCTTTAATTCTTAAAGCAGCTCCCCCACTATGAATTATCGCAAAAATCAAAATCAAAAGTAAGATAACTAGAGAAGTTTGATGAGTATCCATATATTTAGATTGTTCAAATAATTTTTGTTCTTAACAAGAATGCTACTAAGTATTAGAATTATAAGAAATAGTAGGCACAATAGATGCCAGAATTACCATTTACACTCGACCAATTAAGAATACTAAAAGCAATAGCAGCTCAAGGAAGTTTTAAAAAAGCTGCAGATCTCTTATATGTAACCCAACCTGCAGTGAGTTTACAAATACAGAATTTAGAAAAACAACTTGAAATCACAATTTTCGACAGAGGTGGTAGGAAGGCTCTATTGACTGAAGCAGGGAGACTATTACTTGAATATTGTGAACGAATTTTGAATCAATGCGACGAAGCTTGCAAAGCTATTGAAGATTTAAATAGCTTAAAAGGTGGAACTCTCGTCATTGGAGCGAGCCAAACAACGGGTACTTATTTAATGCCGAGAATGATAGGACTTTTTAGACAAAAATATCCTGATGTATCCGTTCAACTTCAAGTTCATAGTACTAGAAGAACTGGTTGGAGTGTCGCCAATGGACAAATTGACTTAGCCATTATTGGAGGACAATTACCTGGAGATTTGGAAAATTTGCTACAAGTGATTCCATATGCCACCGATGAATTGGCATTAGTTTTACCCTCTAAGCATCCACTTTCGACCAAAAAAGAGCTTCTAAAAGAAGACCTATACAAATTAAATTTTGTAACATTAGACTCTCAATCTACAACAAGGAAAGTTGTTGACAAACTTCTTCAAGATTCTGGTCTTGATATTCAAAGATTAAGAATTGAAATGGAACTCAACTCTCTTGAAGCAATCAAGAATGCGGTTCAATCAGGTTTAGGAGCTTCTTTTTTACCTGTTGTTGCTATTGAAAGAGAATTATCCGCTGGAACAATCCACAAAGTATTCATTGCTGACTTAGAAGTTAAAAGAGAACTTAAATTAATTACTAATCCATCAAGATATACATCAAGAGCATCAGAAGTATTCAAGAAAAATATTCTGCCACAATTTGCTAGTTTAGAAAGCCCTTTGAGGGATATATAATTTGATCAAAACTGAATTGCTTCTTTATTAATACCCACTCCTCCATCTTCGGCTTGTCCATCGCCTTTTATTATAAATTTATTTTCATTTACATCAGTCTGATAAACACATTTAACTATTGGCTTATCTCTTATAGATCCAATGTAAGCAAAAGTATTCATCCTTTGCTTACATTCTCTTACATCTTCATTACTAATTGCGCCCTGTTTTTGTAAAACTGTCCAATTCTCTCTTCTAATAACGCAACCTGGCTGGAGTGCTGGTTGCGTTACAAAACTCGTAGATGGATTCAGAGTTGTATACATTTCAACATCAATTACAAAAGCACTAGCGCCCCATTGTCTGCAAAATTCAGGATCTGGAACAGCCATATCTAGTTGCTGTTGACTAGCTATGTTTCCCTGTCCACCATCTGTTGTACTGGTAATAGCGCTCCCAATACCAACTCCTAAAATTAGTACTCCCGCAAGTACGGCAATGGTTCCTGTACTGAAGTTGATCTTTTGTTCAGAGGAAGCAGGCAGTCCAATGTTTCTTTTTCCATATGAATCCATGTCTCTAGGATTTTGAGGGTAATAACTTCTATTTGAGCCTCTCCTTGGCCTTCTATTTGAGGATGATCTATTCACAGCACTTCATTTGTCTTTGGTAAACCCATCGAATAATTCATTACTCTGCAATCAGGGTTATAACTTATCTGACCATTTTGAAGTAAGAATTTAATTAAACTTTCGATTTCTGAACCTATTTTTCGAAGTTCATAATCATCCAAATCTCTTCCTGCTCTCTCTTTTATTAGTTCATCGAATTTTTCATTTATTCTTTTTAAAGAATCCTCGTCCCAAATAAATTCATTATCAGGATCTAAATCAAGAGTGAGTTTTTTGGGATGAAACTTTAATTCCTTATCAACTACTTCGGCAGTAAAAATTCTTACATGTCTAGTTGTCGATTTTAAAAGCATTTTTTCCATAATTTTGCGAAATAATCAACGAAAAAAACTATTATGTTCTAACTTTAATGTAGCTTATTAGTAAGTGTTAATTTATTTCTTGATTTAATAATGCGTGTTGTAATTGCTGGAGCAGGTTTAGCAGGTTTATCTTGTGCTAAATATTTAGTGGATAATGGGCACATTCCTATTGTACTCGAAGCTAGAGATGTTTTGGGCGGAAAAGTTGCTGCATGGAAAGATGAAGATGGAGATTGGTATGAAACTGGTTTGCATATATTTTTTGGTGCCTACCCAAATATGTTGCAACTTTTCAAAGAATTAGATATTGAAGATAGACTCCAATGGAAAAGTCATTCGATGATTTTTAATCAGCCCTCAGAGCCCGGAACTTATAGTAGATTTGACTTTCCCGATATACCTGCTCCTGTCAATGGAGTTTCAGCAATACTTAGCAATAATGATATGCTTTCTTGGAATGAAAAAATTTTATTTGGATTAGGTTTAGTTCCTGCAATGTTGAGAGGCCAAAAGTACCTAGATAAATGTGATACAAAATCATGGACAGATTGGCTAAAAGAACATAATATCCCAGAAAGAGTTAATGATGAAGTTTTTATAGCCATGAGTAAGGCTCTGAATTTCATTGGGCCAGATGAAATATCATCCACAGTTTTGTTAACAGCATTAAATAGATTCTTACAAGAAAAAAATGGTTCTAAAATGGCATTCCTTGACGGGGCTCCTCCAGAAAGACTTTGCCAGCCAATAGTTGATTATATTACCACTCGTGGAGGAGAAGTTCACATGAATAGTCCATTAAGGCAAATCAACCTTAATCAAGACAGCACTGTTAAAAGCTTTACTATTGCTTCTTTAGATAAAAACGAAAAGGAAGAGCTAACTGCCGATGCTTATGTAAGTGCAATGCCTGTAGATCTCTTTAAATTAATGATTCCTGAACAATGGAAAGGGTTAGATACTTTTTCTAAATTAGAGGGTTTAAATGGTGTGCCAGTTATTAATATCCATTTATGGTTTGACAAAAAATTAACAGATATCGATCATTTACTATTTAGCAGATCGCCACTGCTCAGTGTTTACGCAGATATGAGTATTACATGTAAAGAATACGAAGATCCAAATAGATCAATGCTTGAATTAGTTTTCGCACCAGCAAAAGATTGGATAAATAGAAGCGATCAAGACATCGTTGATGCAACTATGGAGGAGTTAAAGAAATTATTCCCAACACATTTCATGGGTGACGATAAGACAAAATTAAGAAAATATAAAGTAGTCAAAACTCCAAGATCTGTCTATAAGGCAGTCCCTGGATGTCAAGAGTTCAGACCTAGTCAAAAATCTCCCATAAAAAACTTTTTCTTAGCTGGTGATTATACAATGCAAAAATATTTAGCATCTATGGAAGGAGCTGTTTTAAGTGGTAAATTATGCGCAGAATCAATAAATAAGGAGTATTCCAAAACCCCTTTAAATGTTTCTTAATAACATTTACGAAATTCTTAAATCCAGCTAAAACTTTTTGAAAAATTCAATTTCTCAACTAGAACAAGCATACGAGATATGCCGAAAAGAAACTCAACTATGGGCTAAGACCTTTTACTTGGGAACTCTTCTATTACCTCTAGAAAAGAGAAAAGCTATTTGGGCAATCTATGTATGGTGTAGAAGAACAGATGAAATAATGGATAGCGTAGAAGCCTCAACTAAATCGCAAGATGAGCTTTCAGACAATCTTGATGAATGGGAAGAAAATACTAAAAATGTATTTAAAGGAAATATAAAATCTGAATTAGACTCAGTTTTATTAGATACCCTCGAGAAATATCCACAAAGTATCCAACCTTATTTGGACATGATAGATGGCCAGAGAATGGATCTGAATAAATTTAGATACAAAGATTTTGATGAATTAAAACTCTATTGTTATAGAGTCGCAGGGACTGTTGGTCTAATGACTCAAAATGTGATGGGAATTGATAGCGCTTATACATCAGCCCCATGGAGTGCCATGCCTGATCCCTCCGAAGCAGCTATAGCTCTTGGAATTGCAAATCAATTAACAAATATATTGAGAGATGTAGGAGAAGATCGATACAGAGGAAGAATTTATCTCCCACAAGCAGATATAGAAAAATTTAATTATTCTGAAGAAGAACTTTTAAAAGGAAAAATAAACAAACAGTGGAAGTCGCTGATGAACTTTCAATTAACACGGGCTCGCGAATGGTTCCAAAAGTCTGAGGATGGTATTAAGTGGCTATCAGCTGATGCAAGATGGCCAGTATGGACTTCTTTACGCCTTTACAGAGGGATTCTAGATTCTATTGAAAGATTAGATTATGATGTTTTTAATAATAGGGCTTTTGTAAAAAATTCAGTAAAAGCTCTTGAAATTCCAATATCTTTTTTAATTTCTCGAATTAAATAACTAAGCAGGGGTTTTCTGATTAGCTAACAAATCTTTTAATTTAGAAAGTTCTCCAGCCCATCTTGGGTCAGGTGCTTCGAGGTTGGGAGCATCACTGTGAACAATTTTCTTAAAGTCTTTCTTCTTCTTATTCTTATTTAATTTTCCACTATTTCTTTTGTTTGAAGCAGAATCCTTCTTTTCTGATAACTCTACTCTTAATTTAGAACCATTAAATTCAAAACCATTCAACTTTTGAATTAATAGATTAGCATTATCTTCATTATTAGTAGTAGCAAAGCCAAACCCCCTGCATTCCTTAGTTTCCTTATCTAGAACTGCTTTAAATCTAATCGAATCGGAGACTGATTTTAAAAGTGTATCAAATTCTTTTGGATTAAATCCTTGTGGTAAGTTGCCAATGTAAATGCGAATGCTCATAAATTTTAAAAAATGATTTTGAAGTCTGAACTTCTAAACAAAACTAAACTATGTGTATTTAATCACATTTTGGCGCATTTTGTTCAATCCATGCCTTTGCTTTATAAATAGCTTCATCAAAATTATTTAATCTCTTATACGCAAGTTCCCTAGAAAGATACTCTAAAAGCTCTCCTAAGATAGGGCCATCCTTTATTTTTAAATTTTTTTTGATTACATCACCATTAACTAAGTTTGCGGGATGAAATAATTTATCATCTTTATCACGCCATCTATGAAGCCAATCTAATTGTAAGTTTTGAGGTAAATAAAAAATAAAAGATGGCAGAAACATTTCTAATTCTTGATGTAATTTAAATCTGTCAAATTCATCTAACTGAGAGATATTTTTGTTTTTCAAGAAAAGGTGCCATTTTCGCAATAACTTAGTTTTTGCAATATCACCTTTACAAAATTTCAATTTCTCTAAAGTTACAACATCTAAGATTTGAGCAATAAAAAATGATGGTAAATATTTATCTTTTTCTTCTTGATCAAGTTCTCCATAATTAATTTTCTCTAAATCCAAAAAAAAAGAATCTTCAAATAAATTTTCAGTATCAAATATATTTAATTTTTTTATCAACAATACTGCATCAAGAGCATTTGCTCCATTTACTATTTTCTGTATTTCATAAGTAATTCTCTCTTTTGCGACAAGATATAAGTTCCCTTTATTTTTTTTTATAAAATCAACTAATCTTAAATCAATTTTAAAATTCAATTCTGAAACAAATCGAAAACATCTTAAAATTCGTAAAGGATCATTTATTAAATTGTTTTCAGAATGAGTTCTAAGCAAAGAAATCTCAAGATCTTTAAGACCATTTAATGGATCAAACAAACTTTTCTTATCAAATAAAAAAGCAATTGAATTGATCGAAAAGTCTCTAGAACATAAATCTCCTTCTATGGAAGATGAAACTTGATTAGCAATATCAATATAAATATTATGAAGAATAATTCTTACTACTTCTCTTTTTTTATCTAAAATTATAAATTTTGATCCAATATTATCTGCAATCTTTTTACCAATTTCAATTGCATTTAAAGGTACCACAATATCAACATCTAACTTTTCAGTCTTTCTTCCCAAAATAATATCTCTTATATATCCACCAACCAAATATGACCCTTTAGGTAAAAAACCAAAGATTAAATCCAAATTATGAATTTTTATACTTGTTTCTAATTCATCAATTATTAGTGTATGATCTTTGTGAAAGCTATTTTTCATATTATTTATTTATTATGTGCATTTGCATCAACTGTAAATGGGTTGATAGATGTATCACATATCATGATGTTGAGAATAATCATGGTGTTGATCATATTTGTGATCTACCTGATTTTAAAGCAAAAAAACCACTCATTCATGTCAATATAGTTAAAGATAATAATGGTGATTATAAAACTGATTGGGATGTTCAATCTTGTGAAAGTTTTGAAAATGAATTTGGTAAATGGTCTAAATGTAATCCAGGTATGGAATTACCTGTTTAAAGGTAATAGATGACAATTAAACTAAAACATAGAGAAAGTTACCCAATTTTAGTTATTCATAGCACAGACACTTCTTTTGGCTTTGGGTATAGAAAAACCAATAACCTTGAATCTGATGAATTATTTATCAAAAAATTTGATAATGACCTTTGCAACAACTTAATTAATGATCTAGATAAATTTATTTCCAAAGAAAATTTACAAAAAATAAATAAGTTATCTGTAAGTATAGGACCAGCAAATTTTAATGCTTCACGACTTATTGTAGTTTTAGCAAGAACGATCTCACAACAAATGAATTGTCCTTTAGACAGTTTTAGTTCATTTGAAATAATGGCAAAAAGAATTGCATCAAAAAATAATATCTTTACAAACAAAAAATCATTCTGGATTTACAAAAAATTAAAACGAAAGGGTTTTATTGCAGGTAAATATGAGATTTGTCATGACGAAAAAACTCCTTCAGATCTAGTCATTCGAGAAACAGTTTTACCAAAAGTTATTAAAGAACTCGAGAGTAAAGAACTTTTCTTCGAGGCTATTTTTGATGATAAAGAAGATTTAAAAGAACTATTAGATTTATCAAACAAAAATTCATTAAATTCAAATGTAGATTCTTGGGAAAAAGTTTTGCCTCTTTACCCTATTTCTCCAATTAACTAAATATTCATCCAATCAAATTATTAATTTCGTCTTTAAGGTGCATTGTCACAAGATTAAGTTCATCTCTTGATGAACTTTGCGGAGGATGAACAGGTTTTCCCACTTTGATAACTATTTTTGAAAATAAAGGAAAAAAGAATTTAAATCTCACTAGCCTATGTGAATTAACTATTGCAACAGGCAATAATAATTTTTGATTTTTAAAAGCTAATAATGCTGCTCCTTGTTTGGGCTTATTTACTCGGCCATTTTTTTGACGAGTGCCATCAATAAAAATTCCAATACAATTATCGTTTGACAATTTTTTACATGCTGTTTTGATTGTATTTTTATCAGCAATTCCTCTTTTCACGGGATATGCTCCACAAGCCTTGATAATAAAACCAAGAAAAGGAATTTTAAAAAGCTCTGCCTTGGCCATAAAAGATATATTACGTCCAAGGGCATGGCCTAACAAAGGAGGATCAAGTAAAGAACCATGATTAGAAACCATGATAAAAGAATCTTTTTGCGGAATATTGTCTCTACCTATTAATTGACCTTTAAATACAAATTTATAAATAGGTAATACAAAAAGCTTACTAACTAATTCATAGATTAATTTTTGAATAGTATGATTTTTCATACAAAATTAATAAGATATTTGATCAGAAGATGAAACTTGAGAAATTTTTACACCTTTAAGATGTCTTTTTCCTAAACCGCTTAGTACATTAGAAGGGCCAATTTCAACAATATGTAGATCACTATCTTTTGCCATTAAATCCATAGTTTCTCGCCACCTAACTCCATTACACATTTGCTTTTCTAATCTAATTTTAAGCTCGTTTGCATCACTACAAAGTGAAGGTTCACAATTACTTATGACTGGGAAAGAGGGTTTTTTAAATTGAATCTGTTTTAAATACTCAGAAAATTTTGATGAAGATTCATTCATAAATGGTGAATGAAATGCACCCGAAACATTTAATTTCAAGAACCTTTTACAAGAAAATTCTCTCGACAAATTATCTAATGCTTCAGTAGATCCTGATAAGACAACTTGGGAAGAGCTATTATCATTAGCAATTACAATATCATCAATTTTTTGTACTAATAGATCAAGTTCATTTCTATCAAAACCAATTACTGCTGCCATAGATCCTTTCCCAGCATTTACCATTAATTGAGACCTTTCTTTTATTAGAGAAACGCAATCTTCGAATGAAAAAACATCCGCACAATATAGTGCAGTGATTTCTCCAAGACTATGCCCAGCAACATAAGTTGGTTTAAATCCATTTTCCTTTAATGCATCTAATAAAATTGATTCAACTAAAAAAAGACAAATTTGTGTGTTTCTTGTGTTATTTAAATCAATAAGAGGATTTGTTGGTTCATTATTTAACTCACAAATTTCAAATAAATTCCTTTCAAATATCTCAGATGCATAACTAAACCTCTCTTTTGTGTTGGGCAAATTTTCAATTTGTTTTGCCATTCCAATTTTTTGCGAACCCTGTCCAGGGAATACCCATGCAACTGTCATAATGTTCCTATTTTGTTTAACCCCATTTAATTAGGGCTGCACCCCAACTTAGCCCAGCACCGAAACCACTTGTAGCAATAATATCATTTTGTTGAATTCTATAATCTCTTACAGCCTCATCCATCATTAGTGGAATTGTTGCTGCTGAAGTATTGCCATATTTTTCTAAATTACTAAGAATCTTTTCTCTGGGAATTTTTAACCTTTCTCCTACAGAATCCAATATTCTTTGATTAGCTTGATGCAACAAGAGCCAATCAACTTGATCAGAATTATATTTCATTTTTTTCAACAACTTTTGAAGAATTAGGGGGACTTCTTTAACTGCGAATTTATAAACTTCCTGACCATTCATCTGAATTGGAGAAAAACCTCCACTTAAAAAGTCAATTTCATCAACTATTGAATCCTTATTATTTTTTGAGGGAAGATTAAGAAAAGAACCCCTCCCCCCATCAGTTCTCATATCAAAACCTATAAAATTATCAAATTCATTTGTGGCTTCAATTGCTAATGCACCGGCACCATCTCCAAAGAGAATACAACTTCTTCTATCATTCCAATCAACAAAACTTGATAATTGATCTGCGCCAATAACAATAGCCCTTTTAAAACTACCCCCTTTTAAAAATTGTGAGGCTGTTATTAAGGCAAATAAAAAGCCACTACAAGCTGCAGTTAAATCGAAAGCTACAGCATTAGCTGCCCCTAATTTAGCTTGAATGGATGGGGCTGATCCAAATAAATCATGCGGAGTTGAAGTAGCTAAAACAATCAAATCAATCGTTTTAATGTCCCAACTAGCCATTTCTATAGCCTTAAGAGCAGCCTTATAACCCATCTCAGTAACATTATCTTCTACGCTAGAGATTCTTCTCTCAGAAATACCAGTTCTAGATTGTATCCATTCATTGCTTGTATCAACTTTTTGACTAATTTTTTGATTGGTTAGGATTTGATCAGGTACATAACTTCCACTTCCCTTGAATGACACTCCAATCTGATTAAAATTTATTCCTTCCAAAAGAGTTTTTTAGTTACTTATATTAGTCAAACATAAATTTGACTCAATATGTTTTATGAATTTAAAACTTGAAGCTTTTGCAGTTGATTTAAATTATCCATAACACCATGATTCACTGCAGAGTGAGCCAAGCGAAGAGCACTAACTACTGATAAAGATTTGCTACTTCCATGACCAATAACACAAATACCATTTACCCCAAGTAATAAAGCTCCTCCATGTTCGGCATGATCTAACCTTTTCTTAATTCTGAGTAGATTACTTCTTAAAAAAGCTGAGCCAACTTTCCCCCGCCTTCCACGTGGCAGCTCAGATCTCAAAATATCTAATAATACTCCTCCCACAGATTCAAGAAATTTCAATAATATATTTCCAGTAAATCCATCACAGACTACTACGTCGAAGCTACCTGATAATACATCTCGCCCTTCACAATTACCTCCAAAATCAAAACTTTTTTCTGAAGATAATAATTCAAATGTTTTTAGGGATAAATCATTACCTTTGCATTCTTCTTCTCCAATATTTAAAAGGCCTATTCTTGGTTTTTTTACTTGTAAGACATCTTTTGCATAAATGTTACCTAGAAGAGCAAATTGATGTAGATAAGATGGCTTACAATCAGTATTCGCACCAACATCTAAAACTAATACAGGGCGAGTTTGATCCCTTGTTGGAAATAAAGCTCCTATGGCTGGTCTATCAATCCCTTTCAATCTTCCAATTCTAAATATGGCAGAAGCCATCATGGCACCTGAATTACCAGCTGAGTAGACAGCTTCAGCTTTATTATTTCTCACTAAATCCATTGCAACGTTTATGCTTGCATTTTTCCTTTTTCTGACTGCAGTAGCTTCTTCATTCATCCCAATAGGCTCTCCACTATCAATTAATTCAAGACGATTATTATTAATTTCATTTTCTAATAATTCTGCTATACCAATTTTTTCTGCTGCATCTTTAACTTTGTCAATTTTGCCGACAAACTTTATATTTATTGGGAATCTACTTATTGCTTCGAGACAACCTTCAAGAATTGGGCCGGGAGCATAATCTCCACCCATACCATCAACTGCGATCCAAATTCTTTTAGATTGTATGTCTTCGACCTTATCTAAAATATTATCGCTATTTTGTAATCTTTTTAATGGGTCAAAAACTAGTGGCTGTAATGTATTTTTCGCTATTGAGCTAGCATTTGAAACAACACTGCTAGCAGTATTCACAACAGATTCAGCGCTTGAAACTACATTACCTGCAACATTACCTGCAACATTACTCGCAACATTACTAGCAGTGGTCACAACAGAACCAGCACCAGAAACCACATTACCCGCAACATTACTAGCCGTTGCCGCAGAACTAGCAGCAGTATCTACTATTGAAGTGACAGCAGAATTTCTTTTATACCAAATAACTAATCTTCTAATAGCTCTGGGCTTGTTAATTTTTTGCGCTGTTTCTTTCCCCATTTATTTACCATCAAAAGGAGCAATATCAACAATCCGTTGGAAAAGATATCCTGTACCCCTTGCTGTCAAAATTAATTCAGGATTTGCTGGATCAGCCTCAAGTTTTGATCTTAATCTTGATATATGAACATCCACGACTCTCGTGTCTACATGTCTCTCGGGGGTATATCCCCAAACTTCTTTCAAAATCTCTCCTCTACTAAATGGCTCTCCTGACCTGCTTACCAAAAGCTCTAAGAGACTAAATTCCATTCCAGTTAATCTTATTCTCTCATCGCTTTTAAAAACTTGTCTTCGATTTGTATCAATTTTTATATCCGTTACCAAAATTAATCCTGAATTAGGCATTCCAGGAATTTGTTCTTTGTCGATTCTCCTAAGAACACACCTTATTCTAGCTTCTAATTCCTTTGGACTGAATGGTTTTACTACATAATCATCAGCCCCCAATTCTAAACCTGTTATCCTATCTGCGACATCTCCTAATGCAGTTAACATAACAATTGGAACATCAGAATCTTTCCTTAATTCTTGACAAACTCCATAACCATCTAACTTTGGCATCATGACGTCAAGCACTACTAAATCAGGTTCATAATCCTTAAATAACTTTAGTGCTTCTTTACCATCACTTGCAGTTACAACTTTGTAGCCAATCATGGAGAGACGTGTCTCCAGAATTCTTCTAATACTTGCCTCGTCATCTGCGACAAGTATAGTTTCTTTAGTTTGACTAGATAGAGCCATTTGTTTCTATTAGCTAATCAGTAAGAGAATTTATTATTAACCTAATCTAACTTGTAGAGGGGCAATATCCCAAACATTCTAGTTCCCTTACTTCATTCAGAAACTTAATGTCTAGCAAATTATCGACTTTTATTTGTCAGAATTGCGGATCTGAAACTTCTCAATACTTTGGAAAATGCCTTAATTGCAACTCATGGAATTCCATTGTTGAAGAAATAAAAAGTAAGACCTCTAAATATCAAGAGAAAAAAAATAGTAAAAAATCTATACCGTTTCATGAGATCTCATCAAAAAAAATATTAAGATTTTCGAGTGGTTTTAAGGAATTCGATCGAGTTCTTGGAGGTGGAATTGTACCTGGATCTGTTGTTTTACTCGGAGGAGAACCAGGTATAGGTAAAAGCACATTAGTTCTTCAATCAGCAGGGAAAATATCTCTCAATGAAAAAGTGTTATACATAACTGCAGAAGAATCCCTAGAACAAGTAAAAATTAGATGGGAAAGATTAAATCAAAACAGTATTGATTTAAAAATTTTTGCAGAAACTAATCTATCTCTAATTATTGAAGAGATCAAACGTGTCAATCCAAGTTTCGCAATTATTGATAGTATTCAAGCCATCCATAATCATGAAATGCAAAGTTCTCCAGGATCTGTTTCTCAAGTTAGAGAATGTTCTTCTGAGTTGCAAAATCTAGCTAAAGATAATAATATCGCGCTTCTAATAATTGGTCATGTAACCAAAGATGGTGCTTTAGCTGGCCCTAAAACTCTAGAACATTTAGTTGATACAGTAATAAACTTTGAAGGAGATAAGATTTCATCTCATAGATTACTAAGAAGTATAAAAAATCGATTTGGATCGACCTTTGAAATTGGAATTTTTGAAATGCTTGAAGAGGGTTTACGTGAGATAAAAAACCCAAGTTCAATTTTTACAAATAAAGAAAATATTTCAGGTGTAACAACTACGATTACAAATGAAGGCACTCGACCATTAGCAGTTGATATACAAGCACTGGTAAATAAAACTTTCTACAGTAACCCAAGACGAACTACAACTGGAATTAGCATAAATAGATTGCATCAAATTCTCGCTGTCATTGAAAAACACGTGGGGATAAAATTATCTGAGTTTGATTGTTATGTAGCTACTGGTGGAGGTTTTGAAATTAATGATCCCTCATCTGACTTAGGTGTAGCAATATCAATTTTATCGAGTTTGAAAAATATTCCTCCTTTGGCTAGTACCTCATTTATTGGGGAATTGGGTTTGAGCGGTCAAGTTAGAAAATCGAATAACCTCCTGATAAAGATAGAAGAAGCTGTAAGACTAGGAATTAAAAATATCGTAGTGCCAAAACTAGAGGAGGAACTAAATAATAATTTTCAACAATTAATAAATATCAAAGAGATATCCAATATTAAAGAAGCAGTTGATTATTCTTTATCAAAATAAAAAAATCAAAGATACATATCAATTGAGCTTCTGCCTGAGTTTTTCAACCAATTCTCAATATCTAGATACCCCCCTGGATATAACCTAACTGCTTTAGACCAGACTTCAGCAGCTTTATCAAACCAAATATCTCTCTGATCTAAATCACCATTTTGCTCAGCGTATCTTCCCCTTTTTTCATAAATTAAACCTATATTTTTGAGGCATGATGGCTGTTTAGGATTTTCTACTAGTGCTTTTTCATAAGTTTCAATAGACAAATCCTCTTCTCCATTACTCATGTATATTATTGCCATATTTTTTAAAGTCTCACCCCTATCAATTTTATTTTCTTCAAGCAATAAACTCTCTTTGTAATACTCTAATGCTTCCGAATAATCCCCATTATTTTGTGCGGCTAGGCCATCTCTGTAATAGATATATGCCTTTTTTTCTTTCTCTGCAATAGGCATTATTTTTACAATAGATTCAGCAATTACGGTAAAAGCTTTATCAATAAAATTGTCTCTGTTTTGATTACTAGGCACCGATCTAAAACTAATAAAATTAATATAGTAATTTAAAAAATAACTATTTAAAATGTCTATTACATTTATTATTATAGTTAAAAAATAAGGAAAGCATTAATTTGCTTTAATCGCGAAAAATATGGAAAGCATTCAATTAAGCATTACTGGAATGAAGTGCGGAGGATGTGTTAGCACTGTTGAAAAAATATTAAAAAATTCTGATGGTATTGAAAATGTTTCTGTTAACTTACTAACTGAAAGTGCATATTTTGAAATTACCCAGAAACAGATAGAACTAGAAGCAGTTCTCGAAAATCTAAAAGAAAATGGATTCCCATCAAAGATTTACATAAATGATTTTTCAAAAAAAATAAATAAGGCAGAATTAGAAAAAAAAAAGAGCTGGAATAATCAATGGAAAAAACTAACTTTTGCTTTATTACTTTTATTATTTTCAGGTTTAGGTCATCTAGCAGAAGGAAGATATATAAATTTTCCCATATTAGGTAATATATTTTTTCACGCTTCATTAGCAACATTAGCTCTATTTTTTCCTGGCAGAGGAATAATTATTAATGGTTTTAAATCATTTATTAAGAACCGTCCTGATATGGATTCTCTAGTAGCTCTTGGAGTAACTAGCGCATATATAACAAGTCTTCTATCCTTAATATTTCCTGCCGCTGGTTTTCCTTGTTTTTTTAATGAACCAGTTATGCTGTTAGGCTTCATATTGATTGGGCGTTTCTTAGAGGAAAGAGCAAGATACCAAACTGGTTCATCTATTGGAGAGTTATTAGATCTTCAACCTGAAATGGCAAATATCTACACAGAAGATAATCAAATAAAATCAATAAGAGTAAACACTTTAAGACCAAATCAAGAGATTCAAGTTTTAGCTGGAGACAGAGTGCCTGCTGACTGCATTGTTACTCAAGGTAATTCATATATTGATGTTTCACATATCACTGGTGAATCCAAACCTATCGAGGTAAAAGAAGGCGAAAATCTATCTTGTGGGTCTTTAAATCTTAATTCAACTCTTAGACTTAAAGTACAAAAGGTTGGAGGGGATTCTTCTCTCGCGAAACTAGTAAATCTTATTGAGTCTATAAATGCTAGAAAACCTCGCATTCAAAGAATTGCCGATGAAATTGCAGGCAAATTTACTTACTTTGTCCTTATTTTTGCTACCTTAACTTTCTTCTTTTGGTGGAAGGGGGCAAGAAACATTTGGCCAGATTTATTAAGTCATAATCATCAACTCATAACTCACTCAAGCCATACACTTCATAGTTCGCTTGGTAGTAATGCTGAGAATTTTCTTAGTTTAGCAATACAATTGTCAATTGCTGTTTTAGTAATAGCTTGTCCTTGTGCATTAGGTTTAGCCACCCCAACTGTAATAACTGTCGCATCAGGTAAAGCAGCAAAAAAGGGCGTTTTATTTAAAGGCGGGGACAAAATAGAGATGGCATCAAAAATTAATCACATTATTTTTGATAAGACAGGTACATTAACAAAAGGTAAGCCATTCGTCGTTGATTATAAAAATTATGATGATCATTCTTTTTTATTAAGAATAGCTGCCAGCTTAGAAAAGGAAAGCAGACATCCTATAGCAGATGCGTTGATTCAAGAAGCAGAAAAACAAAATTTAAGTTTATTTCCAATAAAAAAAATTATCACTCATTCAGGCCGAGGTATTTCTGGAGAACTAGATTCAATTGATGGACTTATTAATATTGGAAATATTGAATGGCTACTAAGTAAAGGAACAATCATTGATAATGATGCAAAAAAAGTAATTGAAAATGAAGAGACAAAAACGAACACTATTATTGGAGTAAGTATAAAAGATAAGTTATTAGGCTTTATCTTCCTAGGAGATTTACTCAGAGATGATTCAATTAAAACAGTGCAACATTTAAGAAAAAACAAATTTAAAATTAATATTTTAAGTGGAGATAGGAAACAAACAGTTTTAGCGTTAGCAAAAAAAATTGGTTTTAAAGAAAGTGAAGTCAAATGGGATCTTCTTCCTGAAATGAAGCTAAAGACTATAGAAAAATTAAAAATTGATAATAAAGTAGCAATGATTGGTGATGGTATTAATGATGTCCCAGCCCTAGCATCTTCAGACTTAGGAATTGCGGTGGGATCAGGAACTCAAATAGCCAAGGCAAATGCAGATGTAGTATTGATGGGAGACCAACTAAATGGATTACCCTACGCTTTAAATCTTGCCAAAAAAACTATAAGAAAAATAAAGCAAAATCTAACATGGGCTTTTGGTTACAACTTACTAGCTATACCTTTAGCAGCAGGGATTTTATTCCCTAAATACGGTATTCTTCTTACTCCCTCAATAGCAGCATTATTGATGGCTATTAGCTCTATTACAGTTGTAATTAATGCTTTATCTTTGGATTAAATGAAAGGAAAATTTATCGTTATTGAGGGTATTGATGGATGTGGTAAAACTACCCAAATAGATGAACTATCTAAATGGCTTCCTAATAGTGGTCTAATAAAGAAAGGGTCTAAATTAATTACAACTAGAGAACCTGGAGGCAGTCTTTTAGGAAAAAAACTTAGAGGACTGATTCTTGATAATAATGAAAATAACAAACCTTCATCTCTTGCAGAATTATTGCTTTATTCAGCAGATAGAGCTGAACACGTTTCCAAAATTATTTCACCTGCTTTAAATAACAATGATTGGGTAATAAGTGATAGATTTTCTGATTCCACACTGGCTTATCAAGGTTATGGAAGAAATATAAATTTAGAAACAATTAAAAATATTGAATCTATTGTTTGTCAAGGCGTATCTCCAGATCTCACTTTCTTCTTAGAAATTTCTCCAGAAGAGAGCTTATTCCGAAGAAAAAATGAAATTCCAGACAGAATAGAATCAGAAGGTATTAGATTTTTAGAAAAAGTAAATGAAGGCTTCAAACTAATTGCCAAACAAAAAAACTGGAAAGTAATATCTGCTTCACAAAATATTAAAACTATTTCTAATCAAATTAAAGAGATTTTGCTTAACAATTTTTCTAAAAAAAATGATTGAGTTTAAAAAAAATAATTTCTTCTTGAATGAAGAAGCCAATACCTTTCTTAAGAGCATAATTAAAAACAAATCATTGGCTAATGGTTATATATTTTATGGTGCTGAAGGATTAGGCAAAAAGCAAACTGCTCTTCAATTTATAAAAGAAATTTTCAAGCAGTCTTCACCAAGCGAAAATGTTGAAGAGAAAATTACAAACAATAACCATCCTGATTTTTTAATTATTGAACCTGATTCTCTTTTGCAAACAAAAAGTTCAGGAAGTCTCGATCTTGAAAAAACAATAAAAAGTGGATCTGAGATTATTAAAATTGCTCAAATACGTAATATCAAAACTTTTCTTAGTCAAAAATCAATAAACTCAGGAAAAAAAATTGTATTGATTGTTGATGCACATCTCCTAAACGAAGCAGCCTCAAATTGCCTTTTAAAAACCTTAGAAGAACCTAGTAACGGAATTTTTATTTTACTAACATCTAAATTAAACCTTCTATTAGATACGATCATTTCAAGATGTCAAATCGTCAGATTTCGATCTATTTCTAGTAAACAAATAAAGTCGATTTTAAAAGAATATTTAGATACTTCTAAATTAAAGATAAATACAAAATTAAAATTTGAAGATTTAATAAACTCTGCGAATGGATCTCCACATCAATTATTGAAAAATATTGAAATTTGGAATGATTTTTCAGATGAAATTATAAGTAAATTGGATTCTCCAATTAAAAATAGTCTGGAAATATTAGAAATATCTAAATTAATATCTGAAAAATTAGAAATTTCACAACAGATTTGTTTAATAAATTTAATTCAAACAATTTGGTGGAGAAAAACAAAAAGTATTGGTTTGGTTAAAAAACTTGAAAATTTAAAATATCTTTTAAGAAAAAACATTCAACCTAGGGTGGCGTGGGAAGTTGCTTTTTTAAAAATTTCAATAGAAGATAAATGAGATTAATCCACTGCAGAATTTATCAAATCAGGGTTTCTTGCTTTGATAAATTCTTGCCTAGCAGCTTCGACTTGAGAACCAATAGGTAACTCAAGACAATATCCAGCACCATATACAGTTTTTATATAATTTGGTTTACGTGGATCGGGTTCAAGTTTAGTGCGTAAGTGTCTAATATGAACTCTTATTGTTTCAATATCATCATCAGGTTCATATCCCCATACTTCTTTAAGAATTAATGCTGGCGATACAGTCTGACCATGCCTCTGCAGAAGACAATGAAGCAGTTCAAATTCAAGGTGAGTTAATCTAACGGGAGATTCAAACCAAATGGCTTCAAATCTTTCCGGAACAAGAGTTAAAGGGCCATAATTTAATATTTCTTGCTGGTTACTAGAATTCAATTGTGCTCTGTTGGTTCTTCTTAATAAAGCTTTTATGCGTACATGTAGTTCTTCTAGATCAAATGGTTTAGTAATGTAATCATCTGCTCCTGAATTAAACCCAGTAACTTTATCTTTGAGGCCGCCTAATGCAGTTATCATCAAAATTGGGATATTTGATGTTCTTTCATCTCTTCTTAGTCGTTGACATAAAGTTAATCCGTCAACACTAGGCAGCATTAAATCTAAAAGTATTAAATCTGGAGAATATTGAAGAGCTAATGCTTGGCCTTTTATTCCATCTTCAGCTTTTTGGACATCAAAACCAGAATGTTCTAAATGCCTAGACACTAAATCACGCATATCATGATCGTCTTCAATTAGAAGGATTGAAATTTTCATATTTATAAACTATTAAATTAAAATAAAGTTTTAGTAATACGATTCTCTCAAGAATTTATAAAGATTGCTGGATTAGTGTAAACAATTTTATCAATTAGATTTATCAAATAATTCAATTGCTGCAAGGGATTAAATAGAAATTGATAATTTTAGAAAAGTTTAAATTTCACAATTTCTTCCAATTCTATTTATTTTTTCTTAATAATTAAAGGAATATTAGAAAAAATAATTATTGAAATCGTAATAAATAAATGTAGATAATATTTTAAGTTAACTTAAATGAAATTAAATGGTGATTCACAGTTTTCAAAGATTATTTAACTTATTTTGAAGTTTTTGGTTTCATCTGAATGTAAAACTAATAATTTTGTTTATATTAAAAAAATTTAAGTATTAATGAAAAAGAAGTCTATTATCTACTCTGATTTATCTAAAAAACAATTAGAAAACCTTAAAGAACTTTACATTGAAAAAAAAGTTGAATCGATGAGTCATCAAGAACTTAAACAATATGTACTAGAAATTATTTCTCATCAGATAAACGATACTATTGGAAAAGAAGAGGAAATGGAAGCATGGAGAGAAATGTCAGATTTTTTTGGAGAACAATTTGAAATAAATATCTTAGAAATACAAGCAAAATACATTGACGATAAAAACATAATTGAAACAGAAATAGATTCTCAGAAGCAAAGAATAGAATTACTTGAAAGGAATAATTTAGATCAAGAGAAAAAGGATATGTGGGATGACTAGAATTTCCTGAATGGTGTAGTAATTCAAACGATATAAAAAATATATCTAAATTCTAAAAAATTAGAATCAATCAAAGGGACTTTTCGTTTTTGTATAGAATTTAGTAAATGTTCTATTTACTGTTCTTAAAAACCAATTTTTTTAATTTGTAAAATAATTAAAAAATTAATAAATTAAATACTTTAAATGTTCTATATACTGTACTTAATATTATATAAATATACTGTATTATATCTTTGGATAATAACTATTTTAAAAAAATCAAAAAAAATAAAAAGTCACCTTTTCAGGGTGACTTTGGATAACTTTTTGGAATTTATAAACTCCCCGGGCGGTAGTCAGGGTGATGTTTCCTGAAGGTGTATGACTGAATATGACATAAGAATTTTGCGATTTTGATATATTTCCCCACCATTTCCCCACCATGACTCACACAGAAAATCGTCCTTTTTTAAACATAATAGAGGTATCAAATTTACTTGGAATTTCAATATCGACAATTAATCGACTAGTCAAAAAAGGAGACTTTCCGTCCAAAATAAAACTATCCCCAGGAAGAAAAGTTTTTATGAAATCTCAAATAGATGAGTGGATAAAAAGTAAAAGATCTTAATAAAGAGATTAAACGATATCACTAATAATTTCTGTATGTCCCTGGGCAGTTAAATATTCATTCATTTGAGTTTCATTTTGATAATTTGCATATCGTATATTTCCATCAACATGCATCAATGATCTGAGATAGGCAGTGCCATCATTTGTTTTCCAATAGACCTCATGAATTCCATCTCCGTCATAATCACCAGAATGTTTGGCACTTAAGTTATCGATATCCAAATCATTCTGAAAACGAACCTGACTATTAAGTGCCAAGCGATCTTCATTATTATCATCAAAATCACCATCACCATTTAAATCAATATAACGATCTGATCCTGTTGCTCCAATTGCTGCTGGTGCTGGCGTTACTCCATCTGATAAAAATCCACTATTAGATGCACCTTCTGCAATTAAGGGGTCTTCATAAATGCCTACTACTCTTGATCCTCCACCAGCACCATTATCATCAAAATCAACTTGACCAGTAGTTGAATCCACTTTTGCTGTAACCCAACGTCTAGAAACTTTATTGGTAAAAATTCCTTCAAAGACTCCATCACCATTTACATCAAGTAGTCCCTGATATTTATAAGAAGATGAAGTATTTTCTAAAGTATCTCCAGCATGCAAGTTTCCACCATAATCTTTTATTGAATCCAGAGTCGTTTCTTTGCCAACTTCATAGGCAGTCACCGTTACAGGTGCTGATCCAGAAATTGATGTAAATCCTTTTGAATGAGTAGTGTAACTTTCGTTTATATCTGCAACTTTTGTTCCAGTATCAATTAAATCATTCACACTAAAAGTGACTGCTTCTTCATAAGACAACCCACCAAGATCTGTTGTTTTTAGACGGACAGAATAACTTGATTTGGTTTCATAATCAGGAGAAGAATTTATCTTTAAGTTGCTTCCTTCAATAGAAAAAGAAGCATTATCTGTATCTCCTGTTCCGCTAACTAATGTATAAGTATGACTATCAGATGCATCCTCATCTATAGCGGATAAAGTTGCAACTATATTTGCTGCCTCTATATTTTCATTAAAACTTGTTGATGAGATATCTATATCAATTGGAGAAAATAAGTGTATAAATTTTTTAATTAAAGTATTACTATGTTCTTCTAATAATGAATTATTTAAATCAACCTTTGTTAGTCCAACTGCATAAATTGATCCATCACTTGCTGTAGTAATTGTATTTATATTTGCGTTTGAATTTGAAACAGGATGATAGTATCTATTTGGATGATTGTTATGGATACTATCATCTCCAAAATTACCTAAATATTGTGTCCAACCCTTTTCTCCATCAGAATTAAATTGACTAATGTATGTATAAAAACGTAAATAATTACTAGAATAAGGTTCAGAATTAGAGATGTCCCATTCAGAACCAGAGATATAAATTGATCCATCTAATCCTGTAGTTATATCATATGGGTTGGGGAATAAATCTAGACTTTTGGTCCAATCTCTTATTCCATCAGAATTAAATTTACTTATAACACTACCTAAATCATATTGATCTTTAATGCCAATATAAATTGACCCATCGATTCCAGTCGTTACTGCAAATACTTCACCAGGAATTCCAGCATCACTTGTCCAATCCTTTGTTCCATCTGGATTAAATTTAGTAATAGACGCAGAATAACCTCCGATATAAATCGATCCATCTAATGCGGTAGTTAATGCATTTCCTATATCAAAGGAAAATTTAGTCCAATCTCTCGTTCCATCTGGATCATATTTGCTTAGAAATCCAGTAAAACTCTCACTAGGGTTTTGACCATAAAGATCACCACCTGTACTTCCAGAAATATATATAGATCCATCATTTCCAATTGTTAATGCAGTTGCGTAATCAGACTTATCAGTTTGTATGAGTTGCGTCCAATCCTTAGTCCCATCAGGATTCAACTTACCTATAAATCCATTAAACGAAATATTTTGCCTGATTTCCCCTTCAAAATCGCCAACTGTAAATCCAGAAACATATACAGATCCATCATTTCCAATTGTTAATGCAGTTGCATAATCATTAGATTCGCTCCCTATAAGTTTTGTCCAATCCTTAGTCCCATCAGGATTCAACTTACTTACAAATACATCCATTAATCCTTGATTGGTTTCACCATCAAAATTACTAGATGTATGTCCAGCAACATAAACAGATCCATCATTACCTGTTGTTATAGCAGTCCCAACAAGGGAGGGTATTTGAATTCCTCCAAAGTCTTCATCACTATTACCTAAAAGTCTTGTCCATTCAAAAATATTACTTGAAGACATAAGAACTAAAAATCCAGACTAAAAAGTTCTTTTATATAAATTTCGTATTATTTTATATCAGGGTGTTTGCTCTTTTGATATTTGATAATTTCTGATTTTATAAATTGTCGGAATTTATACCAAGAACCTTAAATAATCCAATATCTAATCCTGCGTTTTTAAAGAAATTACATCTCAAAACATTTGATTTGATTATGGTAATTATTGTTTCTAGTTTTTCAGAAGAAATAATTATTCCAAATAAGAACGATTTAATTGATCCAGAAACCATTTTTTCACTGCTGACTGTGTAAATGGTCTTCGTTCCTTTTTCATCACTTCACGCATCTTTGCTTCATCAACTTTATTGAGATTTAAGTGGATCATCATGACTATACAAATCGAATTCCAAACTGCTGTTGACCTTCTTTTAATATCAGAAATTTCACTAAGGCAGAATATCCTAATCGGTGTTTCTTCATTAAATCCTTTTCATTAATTTTAAAGATCCTGTCAATATGAGAATTTGTGCAATGTAGTCACGAGAAACCTGTAACCAAAAAGGAAGTTGAATATATTTCTTCACCTCAACCAAAAAACCATTTCACCTCAATATCACCTCAATTTATTTGGTGAAAATGGAGTATCCTGAATTCATCTGATTTGCGTACCTTCTTCAGATGGTTGTCAGGGCATTAAAAAAGACCTCAAGTGAATTAACTTGAAGTCTTAAGAATCCGAGATTGAACTCCCCGGGCGGAAGTTGGGGTGATGTTTCCTGAAGGTG
>MWOU01000241.1 GCA_002025975.1 Prochlorococcus sp. HOT208_60m_813B04 | reverse complement strand
GTTAAAGAAGAAATAGTAGAGGCAGAAGTAAAATCAGAGGAACCAGAAGAAAGTGAAGTTAAAGAAGAAATAGTAGAGGCAGAAGTAAAATCAGAGGAACCAGAAGAAAGTGAAGTTAAAGAAGAAATAGTAGAGGCAGAAGTAAAATCAATTAAACCTAAAAAAAGAACTTTTAAAGATGAAATTATTGATATGGAAGTCGATACTGATAATAAATAAGATCTTAAATTAAATTAAAGAATACTAGAACTGATTGAATCCTATAAATAGGATATCTTTTTAAATAATTTTTTATTTTTTAAATTCAATATAAAAAGTCTCTATTTTTAATATTTTAATTTGAATTAAAAGAGGGTTGTTATAAATCTAAAGCTACCTCGATAGCTGCTATTAAGTTTTCGTCAAACGGTTTAACACCTGGTTTGAATCTTGCAATTACTTTACTATCTTTTCCTATCAGAAACTTTTCGAAATTCCATTCAACATCTCCTTCAGGTTCTACTTTGTTGAGAGTTGTGTATGGTTCTGTGGTATTGCCTTTAGCATGAACTTTTTCATAGATTTCAAACTTAACGCCATAATTTGTTGTGCAAAAATCTTTTATTTCTGAAAGAGAGTTGGGTTCTTGTTTCCCAAAATCATTACAAGGGAATGCAAGTATTCTTAGGCCTTTGCTTGAATATAAATCATGTAGCTTTTGAAGATCCTCATACTGAGCAGTATTTCCGCAATAACTAGCTACATTAACAACTAAAATTACTTCCCCTGAATATTCACCTAGTTTTATGGATGATCCGTCCGCGGAAAGGACAGTAGTATTTTGTACGTCAACTTGCATGTCTAAAAAAATTCACCCTTTGAAGATAGCATTGTATAGACTTTAGTGTGTTTAATTTATATGGTGCTTTTGGTTATTTCTTTTATAAGTTTTAATTATTCATTTATTTAACCCTTTATAATTAATATTATTTATCAGTTTAAATTTGGACCCTTTAGACCCACTCACTGAGATTATTAATTCCGGTCAAGGTTTTTCACCTACCATTACTTTAGAAAGAATTATTTGGGCAATTATTGGAATCTTTTTTTTAGGAGCAATTTCAAGATCAATAACTAATAGCATGCGAAGTCAAAATTGGTTTGGTAGAAATTTTTTATTTAATTATTCTAAAGATAAAAAAATTACAGATGATACATCTTCACAACATTCTGGTGATGAGGAATAAGTTTTATATATATGAAAGAATCAATTTTTTCTAAAAAGAGAATTTTATTGCTTGGTAGTGGCGAGCTTGGAAAAGAATTAGTAATAGAATCCAAAAGATTAGGATTAGAAGTTATTGCTATTGATCGATATGAAAAAGCGCCTGCAATGCAAGTTGCTGATTATTCAAGAGTAATTGATATGGGAGATAAAAATATTTTAAAAAATGTTATAAAAGAATTTAAGCCTGACTATGTTGTCCCAGAAATAGAGGCATTTTCAATTGAAGCCTTAAAAGAACTCGAGGATGAAGGATTCAATATTGTTCCTAACGCCAGAACTGTAGAGATTACAATGAATAGAGATAAAATTAGAGACTTAGCTTCTAAAGATTTAAAAATTAAAACTGCAAAGTTTGATTATATTTTTGAATTTGATGATTTAGAAAAAAAAGCAGATGAAATTGGATTCCCACTTTTACTTAAGCCTTTAATGAGCTCTTCAGGAAAAGGGCAGAGTTTGGTTGAAACAAAAAATGATTTACAAAATGCTTGGAAACAGGCACAAGCAAATTCTAGAAGAAAGGTTAAAGGTGTAATTATTGAAGAATTTATTAATTTTGATTTTGAGTTTACTCTTTTAACTGTAAGAAAAGAAAATGGTGAAAATATTTTTTGTTTACCAATTGGACATCTTCAATCTAATGGAGACTATCAATGTAGTTGGCAACCTTTAGAGATCAAGGAGTCCTTAATTATTGAAGCCAAGAGAATGACAAGTAGAATATTAAATAACCTTAATGGAGCTGGATTATACGGAGTAGAATTTTTTATAAAAGGAAGTGAGGTTATATTTTCAGAGTTATCTCCAAGACCACACGACACTGGCATGGTTACATTAGTTAGCCAAAATATTAATGAATTTGAATTACATTTAAGGGCTTTTTTAAACTTACCAATACCGCGTATAGATTTAATAGAGCCCTCTGCAACCAGAGTTATACTCTCTAACCAAGAGTATCTAAATCCTATTTATGATGGTCTTAATGAAGCATTAGAATTTGAAAAGACCAAAGTGCTTATATTTGGCAAACCAGTTTCCAGAAAAGGCAGAAGAATGGGTGTTGTTCTCTCATCAAATTCTGACATTAATTTGGCTAGAAAAAATGCAGATGAAGCTGCTCTTAAAATAAAAGTCAGTACTACATAAATATTAAATAAAAATAACGAAAAAAATACTTATTTCCTTTGTTTTTGTTAAGTGTCTCTTTGAGTATTATTTGTGTATGTTCTCCATTTTTCAATGATAGAAAATTATAAAGGTTGGGATATAACTTTAAATTGGGATAATAAAGATTATCTCGAGAAGGATACTACTAAAAATAATTTTTTTAATCAAAAGGAAAAATGGATTGGGGTTCACTTAAATGGTGAAAAAATATATGGCTCTTCTCTGAAAGAAATTAGGCATATTATTGATTATCCTAGCTTGCATGCAAAATAGGTTAAAAGATATTTTTAATTATCCTGATTATTTTCATTATCTTCAATTAGTTCATTAGCAAGTTTTCTTAAATCTCCCTTAATCGAGACCCATGTAAAGGCAATTATAAAAATTGAAGCAGATATTGCAACAGTGATTTTTTCAACAGGGGACATTCCAAGTGCAATAGCAAACATTTCAAACCAAATACTAATATTTTATTATATTGAATTTTTTTAAATAGTTAGAATTAATTTTTTTTTGCAATGATATTTAATTAATCAAAATATAATAAATAAATTTAAATCACTTATTTTATTTGTTGTTTCTGATTTCAATTTAATTCAGTAAGATTAAATTATGGAAAAAAAAAAGTGCCCCCAATGTAAAAATTTAATTTTAAAAACTTCCCCTACATGTTTATATTGTGGTAGACCTAATAAATTTATAACTAATGAATACGTAAATAAAAAGTGGAATAATAATAATAATAAAAATGTATTTGATTATATTTTTATTAATAAGTTTATTGTATTTATTTTATTATTAATATTTACAATCGTTATTATTAAATTTAGTTAAATATCATCAGAAAATCAATCTATAATTGCATCCAAAACTTCTTTAGTATTTTTTGATAGTTTATTTTTTTTAATCTGCTTTATTGTTTCTATCATATTACTTTTGTAAGGTTCTGAATAATAATTATATCTACTAAATACTTTTACAAAACGGGAAATTACTATTGGATTTAATTTATCAAATTCAATGATCTTTTTTGCAATATATCTATAACCAGAACCATTAATTGCATGAAAAGTACTATTTCTTGTTACGAATGTATTTAATATAGCTCTTAAAGTGTTTGGTGATTTTGAATCAAAAAAATTATTTTCAAATAATTTTTCAATGCTGCTTGTTTTTTCATCAATTTCTATAGATGCATTAAATGAGAACCAACTATCCAAAACAACACTATTATTTTTCCATTTATTGAAGAATATATTTGAAATAATTTTTCTTTCAGGACAATTAATTCTACTGAAAGAATTCATTGCAGCTTTTGCTAGCGTCATAGAATTACTATCGACATAATTAATTATTTTGCCTTTAATTTCCCTATCATCACTACTTAGGAGTAGTTTCCAAATAGTTTCAATTAGTTTTCTTTCATTTTTACCTTCTGGCCAAACTTTATCTAGATTTTTCTCTATTTCTTGGAGCTTAAAATGTAATTCTTCTTTTAATTTGGTACCGAATAAATGATTTAATTCATCAATAGTTTTATATATCTTTAAAGGATCTATATTTTCTATCTCCGATTCAATTTCAGCAAATGTTGGAATACTTAGTAATTCTGATAAAAGGGATAAATTTATATCTTTAGTTTTTATAAATGACATTAAGGTGCTTATTAATTTATTTTCAATTTTATGATCTGGTTTTTCATCTAATCTCCACAAAATAATTTTTTTATAAAATAGTTTTACAGTATTAGATAGTGTAAAAAAGTCTTTTTCATATTTTAAGATTAAAAATTTTTCATCCAAGGTAGTGTCCGATTCCCACTCAACAGGTGAAGAGAATTCGCGAAAATAAGTTACTATAGGAGTTAGGATGTGAGATCTTACATTCCTAAAAATGAATTCTTGTTTTTTTGTTTTTAAAACAACTGTTTTTTCTATAATTTTATTATCACCGCAAAATATAGCCAGATTTATAGGAATTATTAGAGGTAAATCATTATATGGGTTCTTATTTATTGGATTACTTTGTGAGGCTTCAATTGTAAGTTTTTCGCCTTTTTGATCCCAAATTCTCTTGAATTTAATTTTTGGAGTCCCATTTTGCTTGTACCAGATTTTAAACTTTTCAGGATCGATTTCCTTATTGTGCTCTAAAATTTTATCGACAAATTGGTCTATTGTTGCTGCCTTTCCATCATATGTTGAGATGTAATTACTAAATCCACTATAGAAATTTTCATCTTTTACAAGCTTATTAAGCATTCTAATTATTTCTGCTCCTTTCTCGTAAATAGTGGTCGTATAGAAATTGTCTATTTCTTGGTATCTCTCTGGCATTACAGGGTGTGATGTTGGACCAGAATCCTCTCTAAATTGATTTCTTCTTAGAAATTTCGCATCATCAAGCCTCTTGATTTCACGATTATGAAGGTCTGCAGTGAATTGTTGATCTCTGAATACTGTTAAACCCTCTTTTAGAGAAAGTTGAAACCAATCCCTACAAGTCACTCTATTCCCTGTCCAATTATGGAAGTATTCATGCGCGATCACACCCTCTATTCTTTCTAATTCTTCATCAGTTGTTGTTTCAGAATTAGCGAGTATTAGTTTTGAGTTGAAAATATTGAGACTTTTATTTTCCATTGCTCCCATATTAAAGTGCCTGACTGCAACAATATTGAACAATGACAAATCGTATTCAAGGTTATATTTATCCTCATCCCACTTCATAGATTTCTGTATGGAACTTATTGCATGTTGAACATATTTTTCATCGCCATACTCAACATAAATATTTATTTTTACTTTTTTATTCGATTTTGTTATGAAATTGTCATTTACACAATTAAGTTTCCCTGCTACCAAGGCAAATAGATATGAGGGTTTCGGATATGGGTCTTCCCAAATTATTTCATGTCGATAATTTGCAAGATTATTTTCTTTTACGACGTTACCATTTGAAAGTAAGACAGGGTAATCATTCTTGTCTGCCTCAATTCTCACGGTGTATTTGCTTAGAATATCAGGCCTATCAGAGTGAAAACTTATTCTTCTAAATCCCTCCGCCTCACATTGCGTAGTTATAATTCCATTGCTCTCATACATTCCTAAAAGTGATGTATTTTCCTTAGGTTTAATTATTCCTTCTATTTTTAATAAAAAATTATCTTTGTTTATATTTTTAATTTTTAAGTTATTTTTTTGCTGTTTGTAGTATTCCTTTCCAAGTGGTGAGTCATCTATAAATATTTTTTTTATTGATATATCTGTACCATCAAGAATTAAATTTCTGCTATTCTTATTTTTTTTTACCAATTTTAGTTTGGTCGTAACATTTACAGCATTTTTCTTAATTACGAAGTCCAAAAAGATTTCTGGAATTTCATAATCAAAAACTTTGTAATCTTCAAGTTTCACATATCTTGAAATATTATTTTGTTTTTTTGGGTTGTTCATGTTTACAAAGAAGTTCAGAAGTTAAAAAAATCTAGAATACTTATTTTGAAATTATAAGTTTGGCTTATTTTCTTTTGTTTTACAAAAATATGTTTTAATCTCCCCAGAAGGTAGTAGTTCGTATAAAGATGGATTATTAATATCAGGCGATCCGTCCTTGTTAAATTGATACCTCCAGTCCCATTTTTTATCTGTAAAGGAAATATAATCTTTTCTTAGAGAATATGGAAGCATAAGCTTTTTTTTATTCCAATTAATATTTATAAATGCTCCTGGCTTTAACTCAGATATATTTTCTACTTTGGAAAAGTCACCATTAATATTATTTCTCATCACAAGATTAAGCTTTGAATTTTCACAAAAATAACTACTATTTAGAGCTAATAAAAGTATTGAGGTAATAAAAAATGAATAAATTTTTTTGAGCTCCTTTTAAAGTAGATTTACTTTCAAGCTAAATGACTTAATTAAATATCTTTTTGATTTGTTTTAAATCATAATAGATTGCATACTCTTTAGATCTACAAGATTACAATTTAATGCTTCTTCGTAATCCTGAACTGAAATAAAATTATTTAAAAAACCTGAATATTTTGCATCTCCGCCTATGGTGCTTGAAAGTATATATTTTGGATTGAATTTGTTAATCAGTTTAGGGATTACATCAGCACCTTTTACAAAAGAACCAACTAGGGGTAATTCTAAATTTTTTGTAGGAGTAATTACTGCATCAAGACTTTGCTTTTTTAAATTTTCATCAAGATATCCATGGGGTTCTATATAAAAACCATTGTTTTGATCATCTTTAACAATATATCCGTTTTCTATTTGGGGCACTGGAGCCCCAGCAGTTGCTTCAAAACTTAAATTAAAAAGCTTCGTCTTTTCAGTTGGCTTAAGTATTTTTATTGAACTAAAACCAATTTTTTTTAATGTTTCAACAGCACTTTTAGGGCAAATTATAGGAATATCTTTTCTGAACATTTCTAATGTTGGGACATGACAGTGGTCAGGTAATCCTTGGGTTAACAAAACAATATCAATTTTTTTATCTATTGAAATTTCTTCTTCTAATGATCCTTTGAAAAACCACTCGCCTGGAGGAAATATTAAATCTCCCTTGAGCCAAGGATCAATAATTAAATTGGTTTTTTTAAATTTTATAAGCCAACCATTTGAACCAAGGTAGGTCGCTTCAAAAGTCATTAAAAATAAATTGTTTTATTAGACTATAAGGTAATTTTGGCTTTATCGAGAAATTACTAATTTAGATTAGTTTGCTTCATTTAAGATTTGAAATGACTTTCTTTTTAGATTAAATATTAAAACTTGATTATCTTTATAACTAATCTCAAAGTTTTCTTTTTCTAACATTTGTATTGGTATTAGAGCTAATCCTCCTGTTCCTGAAAATATGATTGGCATGGTGCTATTTTTAGTCCCATTCATTTTTTGTAAGTCAATAGCTTGAGAAACTATTTTTCTGGCTTTATCAAATCCATAGTCTTCAATTAATTCAGGCCATAAAAAGTTAACTAATTCATATTTCGAAAACTCAATTTTTACTGTTTTCATTAAAAAAAATAATAGATATATAGTGATTAATAACGATATTTACTTAATTGCTATTTTTAAACCTATCCATGACTAGTTGCAACATATCCACTACATCACCATCAGTTAAATTTAAATCCTTCTTTAAATCATTGCAAGTTAAATTCATTTCAAGTGCCGCTTCAGCCATATGATTAACTTTTTGGTTATCACCACCCAATGAAATAAAGGGATTGAAGTTTTCTATCATTTAATACTTGTCGATACCACCTAGTTCTAGCTAAGAAATAATTAATTATCATTTATTGATACAGAAGCTTATAAATATGTTATTTAATATTTAGAAAGTTTTTATTTTTAAACTAGGGATGTTGATATACCTTTTGATATCAATGCGAATCTTCTTGCTCTGACTAGTAAAGGAAATATCAAATTTGTTCGTTTATTTGATTTAAAAACTCTAGAAAGTAACAAAAGTAAACTACTTGAGGGATTATTTATCTGTTTGCAAATAGTATTGATTGCGTCTGCCCCATGAAACACCTCTTTATCTTTGAGGAGAATAGCTCCTTTATCTAGGTCATAACCTTTATCAAGGAGGGATTTAATTTGAGTTAAATTTTTGCGACCATCAAGAATTTTAATATTATTTAACTTGCTTTTGATCTCAAGGAGCTCAGCAAAATGATTGCAGAATGGGCATTCTCCATCATAAATAAAGGTATAGTTTGAAGTCATTAGAAAAAAAACAGTTTTGATGGTCTTAAAGTGCGCCAACAAGATTGTATTGCATCGATAATAAAACAAATAATAAAAATTTTGTGGATTTTTTATAAAGGGATAATTAAGCGATTCTAATAATTACGAAGAAATGTCTCAATATAGATATATTTTTCGTAAAAATCTGTATGCTAACTCGGAGATATTATGTTTAAAATCATGAATTTATTAGCTTCTTTTGCTTTAGGTGGTTTCAATCCATGGGCAGCAGGCTTTGGAATTGGTTCTTTAGTACTTTTTGGGCTTGTTGGTCTTGTGGCGGGTCCAAACTTAAAGAATTTTGACCCTGATGCATAGATCATCTTATTTGATATGGATTTTCAAAGACTCTTTTGAGTCTTTTTTTATGCGGTTTTTTAAATTTATTTTTAGAATAAACTCAAATTTTATTCCGCCAAAGAAATGTTGTTGAACCCTTTTTATCCATTTACTTTTTTGAAAATCTCTTCTCTAAAAGCTACTATTGTTTTTCTATCAATACTTTTAATTAAATCTAATTTGCTTAGACTAAAAGGGGGACTAATAGGAGGTCTTGTTGCCTTGATACTTATATCGGGAATTTTTGCCTCTAGTACCATAGCTTTAGGAGCTTTAGTTTATGCATATCGATTAAAGAAGAATTCTAATTCTGATGATGATCAAATGCAGGATTTAGAGACAGTTAATGTCTAAGATATTTTGTGAATCAAATGCAGTTGGATAACTTAAAATGGAGTTCCAGGTACAAAATGCAAGACTAAAAATCCAAAACCGGCAGCAAAAACTATTGATACTGCGATGATTAGAAGGCCCGATGCCATCCCCCCTTCGTTAAACGCCATTTAGTTAGTTATTTTTAAATTAATAATAGAACATATTTGATCCCAGGTAATAGTTCTAATTACTTATATGTCATCCAAATTTATTATTAATGGTGAATAAAAGTAAAAAGATGGAAGTTAATGAGATGATAAAACCAAATATTATTAATGGCTTAGATTTGACGTTTTCTTCTTTCTTAAGCTTATTTTTTGAAGGAGGAAAAATTTTATCTTTTTGTTTATAAATAAGATTGGAAAAAGGTTTAATCACAATAAATTTTAGATTTAAGCTAATTACCCTAAAGTTTTGAACAAATCTTTATGATAATCAACAACATTTTGACAACTTATTACAGGTGTAAATTCCATATGAATGCCAAATTTTGCTCTCCATGGAGCGAAATGCTCGAAAATTTCTTTATCACTCTCTGCCCTACATAAACAAACTACTCTACCCTCCCCTGGAGCATGAACTCTAAATAACATTTCAAATTTATCAGTTTTATCTGATTTTGCAATTTCACCGTTTTCCCAAGCTTCTACAAATAATTGATAAGCTTTCACCTGATTCTCAATATCTGAAAATTGGCAGTCAGCAAGAAATAATTGCATTGGAGTATCCTTAACATTACACTCATTATCCCTCAAATACTTATTTATTAATGTTACTGTTTGAATTTGAAGATCAGAATAAGAATATTTTCCTAAATAAAGTGAGAAGAGAGAATCTCAAGGAATTTTCCAATGTCTTTTTTATATAAACTATCTGTGATCTTTAAAGAGAATAATTCATAATCATTTGTATCTTTTTTTTTATCAAAATTAATATTTCCTTTTAATGAAATATTTTTCATGATTTTAGTGATAACTATTTAAAATTTAAACAAATAAAAGTAAAAGACAAATTTCTTTACATTATGTTTTTTATGAGAAATTTCTAAAGCTAATAAATAATAATTAATTTATTTAATAGTTAATTAATTTTCCTAGGATATATAAGAAAGAATTAGTTAAACAAAAAATTACAGTCAATAGAGATGCAATTACGGGTAATAAATTGAACCACAATTGCGAAGTTGTCATTTTTGAATCAATAGGCAGAAAATTGGTTCTTTTTTTAAATCTTATTTGTAACCAAAAAATAGATAATGGATAAGTAATTCTTGAGAAAGTAATTATCAATGAAGGCAAAATACCTTGTTTTGAATAAAGTATAAATCCTGAAAAAAAATATAACGCCCAAATTAGAACCCTTTGAATCAGAATGAATCCCTTTCTTTTGCCAGACATTATTAATTAATTTTTATAATTTTAGTCATTTTATATCTTTCAAAAAAAATGTTATTTATAATTACTTTTTCGTTACGTATAATTTTCCATTCATTTTTAAGAAATAATTCATAACTTATTAAACTTGCTTCAGTTGAAAGAGTATCTAAACCCTCTTTTTTAGCTTCATCTTCTAATTTATGAAGTAATTTAGAGCCGTATCCTTTTCTTTGGAATTTGCCTTTACAGTAAAATAACGCAATTCTATCGGTGGGATATCTTGTGGCAAAAGCAATAATTATTCCTTTATTACTTAGAAGCCATCCTTTCCCTTTAGTTATTGACTTATCAAAATTCGGATTATTCCAAGCTTGGCTTGCCCAGGCCCTTTTTTGCTCTTTACTATACATTTTTTCATCTAAAGATTGAATCGAATCAAAATAAACCTTCTTTAATTCCAGTTGATCTTTAATAGTAATTTGTCTTAAATTCATAAACAAATCTTCTTTTTGGTATGCCTAGTAGAAATATAGTCGCAATTGGTGGAGGAGGGTTTGGACGTTCTTTAGGCTCTCTTGAAATTGAAAAATATCTAATTTCATTAATTAATAAAAAAAGACCAAAAATTTGCTTTATTCCAACAGCTTCTGGCGATAGTAGTTTGTACAAACTAAATTTTTATAGAGCATTTACCAAACTTGATTGTATAACAAGTCATATTGATTTTTTCTCTAGAACAGAAAACTTAGAAGAAAAAGTTTTAACTCAAGACATCATTTATGTTGGCGGAGGAAATACTAAAAGTATGTTAGCTGTTTGGAAAGAATGGAATTTACATAAAATTTTGCGAAATGCTTATGAAAAAGGAATTGTAATGAGTGGTGTAAGTGCTGGGGCTATTTGTTGGTTTGATAAAGGTATAACTGATTCTTATGCTAATGAATTAGCCATAATTGATTGCTTAGGCATAGTTGAAGGTATTGCCTGCCCGCATTTCGATGAAGAGAAAGAGAGGGAACCTTACGTTAATGATGTTATTCAGAGAGAAATTATTGAATCTTGTATATGTATTGAGGGCAATTGTGCCTTGCATATTAAAAATGATTTTGACTATTCCACAATTGATTTTGGTAATGGTAGAAACTGCTTTAGAGTTGCAAAGGAAAATAATATTATAAAGAAAGAAATTCTTTGAAAAGAAAATATTTTTAATATCTTTTAGATCTCATCATTCTTCGAGATAGAAGTAAATTCAATTCCTTTGTATTTTACGAAAGATGCAGTCCATACCTCTTTTGAGAGATTGCCAAGGTATTTTATAAACTGTTGTGTATCTCCATCTCTTATCCATTCAGATTTAATGAATGGAAGCTCTTTCTGCATTCTTTTAGGATGCATATGAACGAGGAGCAAACCTTTTTCTTCAGAAGCCCTTTTTAAAGCACCTTCATCACTTCTTTGAAACACTCTCATTAGAAGATTTAAAATTACCTCTTCTCCAAGTTTCTTGAAATTTTCTGATTCCTCTAAATTATCTTTAATTTCTTTACCTCCAAGAGGCATTGCCCTAACTAAGTTTTGCTCTATTAAAGCTATTGCAATTAGATAATCTTGGCTTGCCATATTCTAAAATAATACTTTTTTTGTTATTCTAACCTCTCGAGTTCATGAAAATCTTTCATGGATTAAATATCTGCGATAAGAAGAAAGGAAATAATTTATTAATTATTTACCAATACAATTGAACTATTTTTTTTATTTTAATTAGGAAAATTAAAAATTTTATTTGTCATGAGGTTTTTATATTTTTATTTTTCGGTTTTTTTTTGGTTTTTATTTATCATGGCCCGGTTTAGTAATACCAGAAATTGGAAATGTTTTAATCAAATTATTGCAAATTCTGCAGAAGATAAAATTTCATTATAAGCTGCATAAGAGATTTCCCGCAGTTATTTTCTAAAGGCTAAGAATAAATAGACGACTTCCAAAATAAAAATCGTAGCAGATACGTGTTTTCGTTAATATGTTGAGTGACTAAATATTACTACTAAATAATGAACAATAATATAAGATTTGAATTATCATTTAAAAATATTTCTCAGTTAGAAGATAAACTTAATTTCTGCAAATTAAATAATATTAAAAATATTAATATTCCATGTAAAGGACTTATAAAGAAGGATTTATTTAATTCAACTATTAAATATATATCAAAAAATTATAATGAATTTAATGTAACCTATCACTATAGTCTTTATCATCAATATTCAAAAAATAAAGAAAAATCGTATCAGGAATTTTTAGATTTTGTTAAATATTCTCAGACTAATAAAAATCATGAAATTCTGCTTGTATCGGGATCAAATAAGAAAAAAAACTTTGACTCAGTTGATGTATTAGCTTATTTAAAAAAAGAAAAAAATTTAAAAGTTAAATTAGGTATAGCTTACAATCCATATTTAAAAAAATATTATAATATTTCTTCAGAAAGAGAAAGGTTCGAAAAAAAAATTTCGACTGGGTTAATAAATTCAATTTGGTTTCAATATGGTACAGATATTAAAGTTCTTCAGAATGAGGTGACTTATCTTAAAAACGTAGCAAAAGAAGAAAAATTAAATTTATTTGGAAGTTTATTTATCCCTTCTAAACAATTTATAGCACGGTTTAAATTTCGTCCTTGGAAAGAGGTATATATATCTGAAAAGTTTTTATATGCCTTGGAGAATTTTTTTGATTTCACAAACGATCTAGTTAGTTTTTATAAAAAAAATAATATTACACCTGTAATTGAATCTGATTTTTCATCATCAGAGAAACTTTATTCTGTTTTTAGTTTTTTAGAAAATGAAAGATAATTTCCGTCAATATTAAATCTATGAAAAGTGATGTTACATATGACTTATTAATAATAGGTGGTGGTATATCTGCGTGTGTTTTTGCTTCGAAGTATCTGAAAAATAATATTACAAAAAAAATTGCATTAATTGAGATTGGTCGTGGACTTGGAGGGAGATCAAGTACAAGAATAAGCAAAAGATTTAAAGGATGGAAACTAAACCATGGCTCTCCAAATTTAAATATAACCAACAGCAATAATAACCCTCTATTAAAAAGTTATATTGATGAATTAATAGATAATAAATTTATTAAAATTGACGATTCAGAAATATTTTTTCTAAATGAAGATTCCAATTTAGAAATAATAAAAAAATCTGAATTTTCTTGCGGGGTTAATTATATATCTTTAGATTCCATGAGTGAATTATCGAAAAAGATAATTGATTCAAATAATTTAAAAGAGAAAATTGATTTTTTCTTTGAAACTTTAATAGTTGATATGAAGTTTAATGATAAGGAATGGCTACTAACATCCAAAAATGGTGATAAATTCAAGTCTAAATATCTAATTTGTTCAACTAATTTGTTGTTACATAAGAGGTCCTTAAAAATATTAAACTTAAATCAAATACCATTAAGAAAAGCTATTCCCATTAATAATGATAAAAAAATAGATTTACTATTAAATTTTTTAGAAGCACAAACATTTATTCCTAGGTTAACTTTTTTAATTCATACAAATGAAAATTATAGTTATAAAGATTATTATTCTAAAAAACAAAGGTATTTTATTTTAAAAAATAATTTAGAAAAAAAATATAGATTTGAAAGAATTATTTTTCAGCGGCAAGATAATCATAAATTAGGCATTGTAGTACATTCAAAAAACGTAGAGTTAATTAATTCTTATATAAGTGCAAAAGATGAGGAAGTTTTTAAACAAAAAATAATTACAAATTTCAATAAACTGTTTGAAGAGAATTCTGTAGTACATAAATTAACTTTTGATGAAAAAATATCTATTATGAAATGGAGAGCCTCGCAGCCTTCTGGCATTGCCGTACCATTATCTTTACAATTTAGTGGAAAATATAGGATTGGATTTTGCGGAGACTGGTTTGAAGGAGAAGGATTTGGCAGGATTGAAGGCTCAATTTTAAGTGCTTTAATATTAGAGAATAAAATTAAAGACTTAATTAAATAATTTTTTCAGAATGTAATTTATATCAGTGTTTTTTTCAATAATGAATTTATTTGCATTATTTTTTATGCTATTACGTTTGAATTTTGCGTAATAAATGTCCCATGATTTTAAGAAATCATTTTCAGCTTGTTTTTTATCCTTCCCCCTTTCTTTTACATCTCTTTGAACAACTCTTTTCATGCACTCATTTTTTCTATTTTTTATTTCTAAAAAAATATAATCTTTATTATTTAAAGTGTTTGAGAATTCTTTAGCAAATATACCCTCAACAATTAAATAACTAATATTATTTGTTTTGTTTAAGATATTTTTAATTTTTTTCTTTTCGAAATTATAAGATCGATCACAGATTGAAATTCTATTTTTATAAATAAAATAAAAATCTTTTTTGAATAGTTTGCTATTAAAACTAATATTTCTATCAAAATAACCTTCTACAAATTTTGGTAGTAATTTACTTATTAACCCTGTCTTATAGTAATTGTCGGTACTTAAAACAATACCATTTCTAATTTTTTTTATTATTTGATTTGATAAAGTTGTTTTCCCGCTTCCAGAAGGTCCACTTATAAAAATAAGCTTCATTTTTATGATCTGTTCTTTAATAAGATTTTAACTTTACTATTTATAAATACCGTAAATTTTTGAAAGTACATTTTTTCTTTTTTTAGTTTTTAAAATAATTTTGAATACCCTGCAATGGCTTGTAAGCTTGCATAAATATTAAATGTGTGTCTTTATATAATTGTAAATAAATTATTTCTATTAAATTAGCTATTGACTTGTTATTAATTCCTTTGGAATTTGATAATATATTAATTTAAGAGCTAATTTTATTACATATATATTGCAATGATTTCTAAATTTCTCAGCAAACTAAAATCAATTTTATTTAAAAGTGCAGTATCTCCTGAAACTCCTTTAAAGAAAGAAAAAAAAGCAGCAAAGTCAGGAAAAACAAAAACAAAAACAAAAACAAAAGTTGTTAATTCTAAGAAAAATATTGAAACTCTGACTAAACTTCCAGGTGTTGGAGCAAAAAGCGCAAAAGCTTTGTATGAGGCTGGATTTAAAACAACAAAAGCAGTTATTGCTGCTGATGAAAAAGATCTTCTTGCTGTATCAGGAGTTGGAATAAATCTTATTAAGAAGCTTAAAAAGCTTAAGTAGTTAAAATTTATTTTAAACCTTTCAAAAAGAATTTATAATATTTAAAATTTTGCAAAAATTATATAAATTCTAGGAGATTATCTCCTTTTTGCTTTCCTTCTCTGCTGTAACTTTCTTTTGTATTTTTCAATAGGAGTTTCGTGATGCCTAAGTCTTTTTAAATCAGCAAAGATTCCAGATTTTGATACTTGTCTTTTAAATCTTCTAAGGGCTGACTCAATACCCTCGTTCTCTCCAACTGTTACCTGTGTCAAAATTTTTCTAAATAAATATTATTTTAGCACCTCAAAAGAAAAATTTAAAATTCAAACTTCAACTTAAGAATCAATGGTTTATATAGCTTATTTTTTTGCCCATTCAACAAATCTTTTTTTATTACTTTTTATATCTTGTAATGATTCAAAATAATATTTTTCCCAATCATCTTTAGGCAGTCCAAGAAATAACATTAGATTTAATGGGTATTGATCGCTATCGGAACAATTTCTAAAATCATCTCTGAATAGAAAGATTTCCTTTTTTAGAGCAATTGCGATACCCAATTCAATCATTACACCTTCATCTGGTGGATTTCCATTAACAATCGCAAAAATACAATCACATTCTTTTAAATCATGGAAATTACTTCTTGCAACGTCATATGCCCATTCACTTTCTTGTTGTGTTAACGGTTTTGCTCTCTCAAAAGGTTCAAATACTTCTACATTTAAATCATTGAAGATTTCAATAAATTCATGTAATAGAGTTTTAGTTTGTTTTGAAAATCCATATGGATTTGCTAAATATAATTTCTTTCTCAACTTAAACCTCTTTTTTTGGTGTACTCTTCGCAGTCACTTTTTGAATTTAAAGAATTTTCCCAAGGGAAAACTATCCATTGGCTTTTTTTTGATATAAATACTGTATTCCACCATGTAGGTTTAATCTTACTAAATAAGACAAAAAACACAGCTCCTTCAATATCTTTGAAGGTCGTTAATGTAAGACCAGTTTCATAAACATCATCTACTATTAGTGAATTTTTTATTGGTTTTGAAATTAATTCAATTTTTAATTTATGGCTTAGTGCTACAGCAAGACATAATCCACCCCTAGGAACTCCATATATTCCAGAAAACTCCTTAAACCTACATTTTTCCGCTATTTCTTCTACGCTCTTATCAAATTCGCTCCAAGTAAAATAATTTATCATCTTAATTTTCGTTTTTTTCTGTTGCAGTAGCGTAATTTGAAGCAATTACACTTAAAAGTGCTACTACTTGCTCATTTGGACATTTAGTATATTTTTTTAAATTTTCACATTCATTTATTATCTTTGCGTAAGTATCCTCAACTATCCCGTTCATTTGATCGATACTAAAAGTATATGGTTTATTCATTTTTAAATTATTAGTTATTTTATTTTTACTTAAATATCCAACGAAGTAAATATTTTTAGTATTTAAAGATAAAATTATTCCCACATGGGGTCATTTAATTTTTCATGTTTAAATGAAGAAGGGACATAAGTATGTAAAGTTTCAATTTTTATAGCCCATTTTTTAGAGTTTCCCTTTAAACTTTCGCTTTCAATTAGGTTTGTTAGGGGAATCCTTGTTCTTACTTTAAGAAGGCCTAAACAAGATTCCCAGGCTTCATGATTTTTATAAATATCTAACCAAAAATCAAAAATATTTTCCAAGATTTCTAAAGGTATATCAAATGGAATCCCCAATGAAGGTCTTGCAATTAAATAATTTTTGTTCCTTAGTTCATTTAATAAATTATTTACGTTTAAATTAATAGCCAAAAGAATATCTTTTGCTGATTCATTACCTATTAATTCTTTTCTATGGCAATCTAAAAGATTTTCATCTTCAAGGATATTTTCATCGCAATTTTTTATTCCCACAATCCAAAACCCTTCTCCATTATTTACTCCACTAGCAAGAAATAGATATTGAGGTGAATTCTCCAAGATTTCAATTTATTTTTTCCCATTTTTAACATTTTTTGCTTGATATGAAAATAATTTAGTTGCGCAATTAACAATATGAAGTCCTCATAAAAAAAATTTTGTTGTTATAGTTAAAATTTAAATATGTTTGATTCAAGAGAACTAAAATTGATGTTTTTAGATCCTACTGATTTAATTATTAATAGTATAAATAAATATCTATACAGTAATAAAGCAATTAAATTTATTTTTTCTTAGGAAATAATTTTCCTATTTTCTCCTTTTGCAAGTACTCCTTTTTAGTTCTTATTTTTTTGTCTTCTAAGGATTCTTTATTAGTACTTACTGCATAAATAATATAGAAAATCATGCCTGTAAATATTAATCCTACAAATATTATGAATATTCCTATAGGTTCACTTGGACTAAATATTTTAAGATCTAAAGCCGTATTTAGGGAAATTATCATCAATAAACTAATTCCATAAATAAATTTTATGGAAATCTAATTGATTTCCTCGTATCCAAAAAATGTGGTACTGTCTGAATTTTTATACCCATTAGCGGCTTCCTGTGGGTTTTGACTATCAATTTTTCTTGCTTTAGCATGAATCATGTTGAATGGAAAAATCACAGCTCCTACAAAAAAATGAAGAATTAAGAAATCTGAAGGTAATCCATTTGTCCAATCAGGAAAAAATAGCAATGTCATCAATGATTCGTTCATATTTGTAGTCAAATAAACCTCTGACTATTATTACTGAACTTATCGCAATACTTTTAATTATTAATAAATTGAAATTTATTTTGCTTTTAATAATTATCAGATTTAATTGAAAAGGCAATTTTAAAATACTAGTATATTACTTATAAACCATAGATTAATAGCTGTTGTTAAAATTATTTTTTGTCTTAATTTTATTTATAATTTTTCAATTAAAACCTGCAATAGGTTTTGCTTTTGATGCGTCCGACCCTAGCGTTAGTTTGTTACAAAATAGGATTTCTAATAATTTCTCTAAGAAATATTGCAATGCTATCCAAAATGGTCTTTCAAAAGATGAAGCAATGAAATCAGCTATTGTAAAAACTGAAAACATTATATCTTTCTCTTACAATCCTCAGAAAAAATGGATTGAGAAAAGTGACTTGGCAAATCAAATTTCATTGCAAGTAGTAAATGATTGTGGATGGTCGTTTGGATTAATTGGAAAGGAAGGAGTTGATTATTTTAAATCATATTTTCTAGAAATTTACGAAAAAACTACTCCTGACAAAAATTTTTCAAGATAGATTAGGTTTATGAATAATATTTCAGACAAATTTGTATTGATTATAGTTTTGATTACTATTCTTTTTGTATTTGGATTGATTTTTTCAGTAAAGTCTCCAGAGAGAAAGGTTATAGATTCACCAATAATTTGGAAAGATGATTATTCTAGTATCTCAATTTTTAGGAGCAATAATAGAAATCCAGAAAGAATAAGAATAATTTAATAAAAAGATTGCTTACTTAAATATAGAAATATGTTCAACGACATACAAAAATACTTTTTCGAATCTCAATCAATTCAACATTCATTGTTTAATTTAAGTAGTTCAAAAGAACTGTCGCTAGTTTTAAATCATCATTAAACCATGCTCGTATCGCCATAGCTCTTCGAGGGTCATAAAAATTTTGTTTTCTGTACCAACTAAGAACTTCTGAATCTGATTTTCTCCCATTACATGACAAACAACATGGGACGCAATTACTTGAAATGCTAATTCCCCCTTTTGACATTGGGTGAAGGTGATCAAGTGATTCTGAGGGTTTTCCGCAATAAATACATTTATAATTAGTAAGTTTATTAAGTGACTCTCTCCAATTTTTATTACTTATCTTGGGACAAAACTGATCAAGGTAAATTGCATCTTGTCTATGCATAAAATTCTTGATAATTTTTTTAATAATAACAGTTTTTTTTTAAAGTATGATTGAAAAAGATAAGATAAGACTTCTTTAAGCAAATGTTTCTTATGAATAGAATAATTTTCACTTATTAATAAAAAGGATAATTTATAGTTAATGCTTTATTTACTAACAATATTATTAGGAAATTTTGATCATTCTTTATTTAAAAGTATTTATATCTTTTTGATATCGTTTTTTTCTAATACGTTCTCAGCGATTTCTGGAGGTGGAGCAGGATTATTACAATTGCCTGCATTGATTTTATCTGGAGTTCCTTATTATCAGGCTCTGGCTAGTCATAAATTAGCAACAGTAGCACTAGGAATAGGGGGTTCCTTAAGAAATTACAAATCTTTAGGTAATGATATAAATGTTGCTTGGCAAATTTTAATTTTTGGATTACCAGGAGTAATTTTGGGGGCTTCAGTAGTTGAATATATATCAGAAAAGTATTTGTACTTAATTTTAGGAATAATATCCATATTATTAGCTTTTTACTCATTCCTCAAACCTGATTTAGGTTTATTATCTGGTAATAAAAAGCTTAATTTTGTTCAAAAAACTAAATTTTTAATTTTTATTTTTCTTATTGGTATATTAAATGGTTCTATTTCTTCAGGAACTGGATTGCTTGTAACAATACTATTAATAAAAACTTTTGAAATGGATTTTCTTCGAGCCATAAGTATGACATTTTTTACTGTTGGGATTTTTTGGAATTTTGTCGGAGCAGTATTTTTGGCAAGAATAGGATCGGTTCCATTAAACTTATTGATAGTTTTAATAATTGGTTCCTTTACAGGAGGATTTTTCGGTGCTCACCTTTCAAAATTAAATGGGAATATACTTATTAAGAAAACTTTTATAACAGTTTGTATTTTGGTTGGTATTAGCTTATTGATTAAATCCATAAAAATCTTTTTATAAATTTATTGGAGTTTAGCAATACATTTTGGTAAAAAATTCTTAAGCAGGTTTTTAAATTAAAAAATGAATTAATTATTACCTTTACTCGTTATCTTAATTCGTTATGTATCGGGTTAATGAATAAGTCGGTTATTTAATGATATTTTTAGATCTTATTTCAAAAACATAAAAAAAGGCCTCACATACGTGGGGCCGGGTGATGGGGAACTTTATTTTTAAACCAATTTCTTAAAAAATGCAACCCCCTATCTGTAGCGCAAATATCGTCCCTCCCATACACTACCGATAGTGTTTTAACGTTTTTCTAATATGTTTATTTATAAATTCTGAAATAATTTTATGATTTTAATGTTTTTGAGTAAAAAACTTATTTCATGATTTCAAGTGTTTTGGTAACTTTACTTGTTAAAAATATCATGCGCTGTATCATTCGTAAGGACTTCACCAGTAAAGAATCTTTAATGATTGAATTAACTTTACTTACTCTTTTGAACTATGTTGGGGATAATTTCTGTCAATATAGAAATCTAGGTCATGATAACTATAAAGCTTTACTTCTTTCTTATAGTGATGCAAGTGATAAATTTGGAACATTCAAGGTTAAAAAGGTTATTGAGAAGTCAGAAAATTTAAAAGTTGCTGCCGTTACTATTGCTGCAATTAAGTGTCCTCAACATATAATTAGGTAATGAAGTTTGAATTAAAAACTGAAAATGAAAAATATACAAAGTCATTTTCACAATTTTTTGGGATAGTTTTTTTTCTCTCTTTAATAATTATCCTTTCTGATGTTGCACTTAAATTAGGAATCATATCTAGAAATCATGAAATTGATTTTAACTGTAGAATTTTAACTGTTGAAAAATCTAAACCTTATTTTAAAAAATTATCTAAACTTTCTAATCTAAAAAGTAAACAACAAATTTGGGAATTATGTAGGGAAGTTATTAAATAATATTTAGCTAGATGCTGATGAATAGAATTTCAAAGCAAATAACCAAAACTTTCTTGAAGTAATAAGAAATACTGTCGCAACAATAATTTCAAGCACAATTTTCCATAATTGAGAAACACCTAGAAAAACTTCAGAAGGAATTGTAGTTATAAAAGCAATAGGAATGAAAACACTAAAAAAAATTCTTAAAGAAAATGAAAATGAATTTAGAGGAAATCTTCCAATATAAAGGAATGATCTTAATACTTCTATCGCATTCCAAGTCTTAACAAACCAAATAGTAGTTGTAGAGATAAAAAACCATAAGCTATATAAAATACAAATCGAGCAGCTGATCGTAATCAAGGATAGAGTCAGAAAACTTAAATTTAAATTGATTTGATTTATTCTTATGCAGAAAAACGACAATAAAAATCCAAGCATTATTTCTAAAAATCCAGATGGATTTATTTTTTTTAATGAAATAAAAAATTGACTATCAATAGGTTTTAAAAGAACGAAGTCTAATGTTCCTTCTCTTATATGTTTAACTATTTCTGTAAGATTAGGATTGAACCATGTATTTGTTATTCCATTCAATATTGTATAAATAGCTTGTATTATTAGTGCCTGTTCAAATTTCCAACCTCCAATATATCCATTATTTTGAAAGAAAATAGATAATAGAAAAATACTCCCTGCTAAACTTAAAATTGCAGTAATTAAATCAACTAATATATTTGTCTTATACTCCAATTCAGAAGCTAAAGAAGTATGTAAGAATTTTTTATAAATTTTTAGATATTTTCTTAAATTCATGACCCCATTGCAGTATATTTTTTCGTACCTTCAGACCAGATTTTCTTAAATAATGGGAAAAGCAAAAAAATCCATAGAATTTGCATACTTAAGCCGCCACTAATATTTGTTTCATTACCTGATAGTAAGTTCGCAGGGAAATCAATTAGATATGGAAAAGGAGTAAAATAAATCCAAGATTTAACATATTCAGGAAATGAAACTACTGGTGCTAAAAGCCCTGAGAGAAATAAAGTTGGAATGAATAACAATCTTTCTATAGATGATGCTTTCTCTGTCCAGAAACATAGACATGCAACTATTGACTGCATTAAAAATTGAATGAAAAAGGAAAAGAAAGTAGATACTATCGATAAGAGTAAAATACCTAAATTTGGTATCCATATACTTTCTTGATTAAAAATAAAAAAGAAAAATGCGATTATTAGTGCGAAAGGAAGTCTTGTTATTTGTTCAGCAAGATGTTGTGCAAAATATCTGAAAAATGGATTTAAAGGTTGGATTAAATACGGAGATACTTTCCCCATGAGAGAATCCTCTTCAAAACTAAATACAACCCAAACTACAGAAAACTGTCTTACAAAAAAAGCACATAAGAAATACCTAGAAAGCAAGACATCACTAATGTTTATCGATTCATTAAGATTATTATTTGTCCAAATGTTTAACATGAAAAAAGGAATAATCCCTGAAATTGCCCATAATGCAATTTCTACCCTATATTCCAACATGTTTGAATATTGTACTTTTAATAAGGTAAATATTTTACGGTTAATCAAATTAGATATCATAATCTTTTTTGATTAATACCTTCCCAATAACTTCATCTATAGGTGGTTCATTTATAAAGAGGTCTTCAATATCAAAATTATTTAGGATAGTTTTTAATGAAGAGGTAATGGAGTTGTTTTCAATTTTTAAAGTGATTTCATTCTTTGTTTTATTTTTAACAGTAAAACCGTAATTTTCTAATTTAATTGCATCCTCTTCTGAGCGACAAACTATTAATATTTCTTTAACAGGAGAAAGTTTTTTTAATAATAAGTCAAGTTTTCCATCATATGATATCTCGCCTTCGTGCACACATATAACTCTCTTGCATAGCGATGTAATATCTTTCATGTAATGACTAGTAAGGCATATTGTTGCATTAGTTTCCTTATTATATTTTAGAAGGAATTTTCTCAAATTTCTCTGTGCATTAATATCTAATCCAAGTGTCGGCTCGTCTAAAAATAGAATATTTGGTTCATGGATCAAAGCTGCTAGTAATTCTGATTTCATACGCTGACCAAGTGAAAGTTTTCTAACAGGTATGAATAGCTCCTCATCAATTTCAAGCATTTCCGATAGTTTTTTTATTCTCTTTTTAGCTTCGAACTTATCTAAATCATATATTGATGCATTCAAATAGAATGATTCAATTGGCGGAAGATCCCAAATAAGTTGTTGCTTTTGTCCCATTATTAAGGTGATATTCTTTAGGAAATTTTCTTTTCTCCTGAAAGGTAAGTAGCCTGAAACCAAAATCGAACCTTCACTTGGATAAATTAAGCCACAAAGCATTTTTAATATTGTTGTTTTCCCAGCTCCATTAGCACCTAGAAAACCTACTATTTCTCCTTCTTTAATTTCAAAACTTATATCTTTTATAATTTTTAAACTTTTTGTTTGTCTTCTAAAAAAATGTTTAATTGTCCCTTTTAAACCTGGTTCTTTGGAAGAGATATCAAATGACTTAGATAAATTTCTTACATCGATAATATTTTGTACCATTTAAATTTTTAATTACTGAAATTTTATATTTAAATAAATTGATAAATTATTTTTATTTTAGAAAATTTTTTTACCAATTAAAAAATATCTTTAAACGATACAACTAACCAAATAAAAAAGTTAATTGGGTTAAGTAACTCGCTTACATCATTTTTATTTTCATAATTTAAACCTTTTAAAAAATTAAATATAAAGTTACTATTCTCTTTTTTATCATTATATTTTTTAATTACATTACCATTTTCGTCGAGAAGATCAATTTCATCCTCAAAAAACCATTGCTCTTTTCCATTAGATAATTGCAAAACAACTCCAATACCTTTGCCATCAGTTATTCTGAAATCACTTATCTTACCCAATGAAGAAATGTTTATTGCATCAATAGTTTCTTTGGTAAGTCGATCCCTTGATAGTTGTAGGTTGACTTTAACAGAATTTCCTATCTTAACCTTATCTAGAATTGACATTTTTAGGTTATTATACCTAGTGATAAAGGATTTATGTGATTAATTCAGAATTATTGATTTATTTCAATAATTACGATTTTTGAAAACCGCTTCAAGGATTCTCTTTATTGAAATAGTTAAAACTCTCAAAAATACAAAAAACAGACCTAACCAACCTAATATTACAGCTATTGATAACATGCTTGAACCTAAATCACGCTGTAGTAAATTTTGCATATAATTTTTATAAATTAGAAAAATTTTACACTACTTTATTAAATTACTTATTAAAACTGTTAAAGTTTATAATTCAGTTTTTTTTTAATTCTTTTTTATTTGCGTATCTAATAGATATGATTTGTGAGTTAAAATTTATTTAGAAAATTAATTTAATATTTTGGACCTATCTTTGAATTCATACATTGGAATACTTTTTATCATTACTGGCCTAATAATTAGAGTTGACTTGAAATTCTCTTTTCAAAAAGATCTCAAATAATTTTTAATTAATTCTTTTCAGTTAAGACTTCATAATTTTTATTTTATATTTGCTGTGACTATTGCAAATACTAAAAAATTAGGCTGAAAAATGCTTTTAAATGGTGGCGGGGGGGAGATTTGAACTTCCGACCTTCGGGTTATGAGCCCGACGAGCTACCAGACTGCTCTACCCCGCGTCATATACATAGCATACATCTGAAAGGGTTATTTTTTTTATTTTTTAGGATTCTTGGAATTTTACTTTACCTTCAACTTCAAGTCGCACCCCTTCAGAAAAATTAAATACCTTTTCTTCGATGTCTTGAATTCTTAAGTCTGATATCCACTCTAACTGTTTTAGTAAGTGAAGACTAACAGCATGCTTTGCCCGTTTTGAACCGTCTTCTACTTTTAAAGCTAAACCTATCCCTTCATTTACTTTACATAGACATTGTATTCCCTCAGCTCCTCCTTTACCTATAACGTTCCCATGAGAAGCTTTAATTATTTCTGTATCAAATTTGTTTTTATCACTTATCATTATTGGGTTTATTGCCATAGCTCTACTGATTTGTTCTAATTCAGCATTTTCTGAACTGCTCAGAAGTGAATATAACCTCGACATTTCTAATAATTTTAAATAAAGGGTGGGTGCACCACAATCATCACGTTCTGCGTTTATTTCAGAGGACGGGATTTCAAGTAATTCAGAAACAATTCTGAATATTTCTATTTGAAGAGGATGATCTCCCTTTAAGTAACTATCTAATGGCCAATTCATTTTTTTGCATGTAGCTAAAAAAGCAGCATGTTTACCCGAACAATTATGTTCTAATGGACTTGTCTTTGAGTTTGGACATTTAAGATTATTAATATCAATGTCATATTCCCATAAAATTTTGTATGCTTCCCTTGAATGAAGTTTTGATCCGCTATGTGATCCGCATGCTAAAGCAATTGATTTTGATTCATTATTTATTTTTGATGCAGCTCCACTGCTAACGAAAGGTATTGCTTGAAAAGGTTTAAGTGCTGACCTTATAAAACTTTTATATTCTGGATTTCCTGCGCACATTAATACCCTCCCTTTTTTATCTGTAATTACAGCATGAATTTTATGGATAGACTCAATATTTGATCCTCTCATTAAGGTTGCTTGTAATGGAGGATTGTTAGAAGTGTAGAGGTTTTTGAAATTTGAACTCATTTAGAAATTTTTATATTGAAAAATCAAAATACCAGACAAAGCAAAGACTGAAATAATAGAAAAAATTTGAATTAAATTTTTTAGGATAGGTTTTACCTCAATTAAGGCAATAAGTGATTCTTTTTCTTTCAAAACTATTGGTTTTTCCCAAACTTGACCGTCATACCAACCGGATTCCTCGTATTCAACTTTTTCAGATATTAATCTATTAAATATATGATTCCAACCTAAATATAACCTTATTGAAATTAAAAGAGGTATTGATAAGCTACTAAAAAAACTTATTAGAATATATTTTAAAAGGGATGTTTTAAAATATACGCTTCCTGAAGAAATGACAAGAAATAGAACAAAAGCTCCTACCCAGAATTTTATCAAAATAATAATTAGTGATTTTTTTGTTTTTGGCCAAGAAAAAATTTTAGATTTTGATAATTCTATAAATTCATTAGTTGGTTGTTGCTCTCTAGGGACAGGACACTTGGATTCGTTCATAAAATATATTATGGAAATATAAGATTATCTCCGTTACTCCAGAACGATTCAAGATCATAATATTTTCTTATGTCTGGTTGAAAAATATTTACTATCAAATCACCATAATCAAGTAAAGCCCATTTAGCTTCGTTAACCCCTTCTTTTCGTATCGGTTCAATTTTAGCCTTCTCCCTAAGTTCTCCCTCTACAGAGTTGGTTATAGATCTGACTTGTACATCAGATAGCCCTTCTGCAATCAAAATCCATTCACTTATAAAAGATACTTTGTCAATTTTTATCAGTTTTATATCTTTTGCCTTTTTTTCATCACATGCTTTAGCTGCCATTAAAACCAAACTTTTATTGTCCATAAACATTTTCGCTTGAAACTGATTTTTCTGAACCTTCTTGCTGTGATAATTCTGATCTTGCTTTTTCTGCACTTTTTCTTAAGGCATCTAATCTATCTTCAAAGAAACTTCTTTTTTTCTTTTTTCGTGTTTTATCAATTAACTCTTTTAATGCTCCTCCAAGACTTTTATAAGCATTTGGAATACTGTATCCAAATCTACATGCAAGATCTATAGCTCTTTCATCTGCATAAATAGCATCTTGAAGTTTTTTTTCAGAATTATTTTTTAAATATAATCTATAGCCTGCAAAACTTGATAAACCAAGTGCAAGTAATAGTAGTAAACCATCTTGTACCCACAGTTCACCTATAGCCCCTCCAAGTCCTATTGCGAGAGCAGCCATTTCCCATCCATCTCTGGGAATTGTATCATTTTGAATTTTTCCAACCTCGTGCCAGAATAATAGATTTCTGTGGTCAATAGCAAAGTTATCCCATTCCTCTAAATCTATTTGAATTTCTACTTCGTCACGACCGATTTCCTCAAGTGTTATTAAAGGTGGGTCTATAGCCGCAGCAGCTTCAACAAATACCCAACTTTCATTCTCTGGAGGCAACAAATTTTTAAGTCGCTGAAGTTCGCTCATAAACTATTAATTTCTTTCAATACTATAGAAACAAATGTTGCTTTTCAAGTAAGTTGATTAACATCTGATGATTTATAAGTAGCATGTGATAAATAAAGGTTCTAAATTATGCCTCAAAGAGGTGATCTAAAAAAAATTCTTATTCTAGGTTCGGGACCGATTGTTATAGGACAAGCATGCGAATTTGATTACTCTGGTACTCAAGCTTGCAAAGCTTTAAGAAATGCTGGTTATGAAATTGTTTTAATAAATTCAAATCCAGCATCAATAATGACTGATCCTGAGATCGCAAGCAAAACATATATTGAACCATTGACTCCTGAAATTGTTTCTCAGATCATCTTAAGGGAAAAACCTGATGCGATTCTTCCCACTATGGGAGGTCAAACCGCTTTGAATCTTGCGGTTAAATTATCAGAGTCAGATTTTTTAAAGAAAAATAATATTGAATTAATTGGTGCTGATTTAAGAGCTATTAATAAAGCTGAAGATAGAAAATTGTTTAAAGAATCGATGGAAAAAATAAATGTAAATGTTTGTCCTTCTGGTATCGCATCTAATCTGGATGAAGCTATGGAGGTATCAAAAAAAATTAGTTCTTATCCTCTCATTATCAGGCCTGCATTTACATTAGGTGGAGTAGGTGGTGGAATTGCCTATAACCTTGAAGAATTTTTCGAGTTGTGTAAATCAGGTTTAGAGGCAAGTCCCAGTAATCAAATATTGATTGAAAAATCACTTATTGGATGGAAAGAGTTTGAATTAGAGGTAATGAGAGATACCTCAGATAATGTAGTAATAGTGTGCAGTATTGAAAATTTAGACCCAATGGGTGTCCATACCGGAGATTCAATTACTGTAGCTCCTGCACAGACTTTAACAGACAAGGAGTATCAGAGATTAAGGGATATGTCATTGAAAATTATTAGAGAAGTAGGAGTTGAAACAGGAGGTAGTAATATTCAATTTGCGATAAATCCATCTAATGGAGAAGTAATTGTCATAGAAATGAACCCTCGTGTGAGTAGATCCTCTGCTTTAGCAAGTAAAGCAACTGGATTCCCAATAGCTAAGATTGCAGCTTTATTATCAGTTGGCTATACACTTGATGAGATTATTAATGATATTACAAAAAAAACACCTGCATGTTTTGAGCCATCAATTGATTACGTAGTTACTAAGATCCCAAGATTTGCCTTTGAAAAGTTTAAAGGCTCTTCTAATACTTTAACCACTGCCATGAAGTCTGTTGGTGAGTCAATGGCAATAGGCCGTTCTTTTGAAGAATCATTTCAGAAAGCATTAAGATCATTAGAGATTGGTGTTTTTGGGTGGGAATGTGATTCACAAGATGAATTTAAAAGTGAGAGTCAAATTATAAATAGTTTAAGAAACCCTACATCTGAGAGAATTCTCCTAATTAAAAAAGCTATGAAGCTTGGGAAAACTAATTCTTATATTCAAGAAGTTACAAATATAGATTTATGGTTTATCCAAAAATTACGTAATATCTTTAATTTTGAAAATGAATTTCTGAAAGATAAGGAACTTTATAATCTAGATAGGGATTTGATGTTACATGCTAAACAATTAGGCTTTTCAGATCAACAGATAGCAAAGTTAACTAATTCTGAGTTTTTTGAAGTAAGAAGATATAGAAAAAAACTTAATATAATTCCAATTTATAAAACTGTTGATACTTGTTCTGCAGAATTCTCATCCTCAACTCCCTATCACTATTCAACTTACGAAGAATCTTTTATTAATTTTAATTCTCAAATTATTGATAGCGAGATTTCAGAAAATAGTGAATCAAAAAAAATTATGATTTTAGGAGGAGGTCCAAACAGAATTGGTCAGGGAATAGAATTTGATTACTGTTGTTGTCATGCATCATATCAAGCTTCTACAAATGGTTATAAAACAATAATGGTTAATAGTAACCCTGAAACTGTATCAACAGATTATGACACTAGCGATATTTTATATTTTGAGCCTGTAACTTTGGAGGATGTTCTCAACATAATAGAGGCTGAAAATCCGTATGGTTTGATCGTTCAATTTGGAGGTCAAACTCCACTGAAATTATCATTACCTTTATTTGAATGGCTTAAATCTAATGATGGGGTTAGAACTGGATCAAAAATTCTTGGAACTTCTCCAATATCTATCGATTTAGCAGAAGATAGAGAGGAATTTACAAAAATTCTTGAAGAATTAAATATTAGACAACCTTTAAACGGTATTGCACGTAATCAAAATGAAGCAGAAATAGTAGCAAAAAATATAGGATTTCCCTTGGTCGTAAGACCTTCTTATGTTTTAGGTGGAAGGGCAATGGAAATTGTTAAAGATGAGAATGAATTATCGAGATACATCTCTGAAGCAGTTAGGGTATCACCTGATCATCCAATCCTTCTTGATCAATATTTAAATAATGCAATTGAGATAGATGTTGATGCTTTATGCGATTCAGAGGGATCAGTTGTAATTGCTGGGCTAATGGAACATGTTGAACCTGCAGGAATTCATTCAGGAGATTCAGCTTGTTGCTTACCATCCATTTCTCTTTCAAAATCCACAATAGAAAATGTAAGGATCTGGACTAAATTAATTGCAAAAAGATTAAATGTTGTTGGTTTAATTAATTTACAATTTGCAGTAATAAATACAAACAATAAAGAAAATAAATTATTTATTCTTGAAGCAAATCCAAGAGCATCCCGGACAGTTCCATTTGTTTCAAAAGCCATAGGTAAACCAGTTGCAAAATTAGCTACTCAGTTAATGCAAGGTTTTACATTAGAAGATCTTAATTTTACAATTGAATTTTCTCCAAAATATCAGGCAGTAAAAGAGGCCGTTTTACCTTTTAAAAGATTCCCTGGATCCGATACATTACTTGGCCCTGAAATGAGATCTACTGGAGAAGTAATGGGTTTAGCCAAAGATTTTGGAATTGCTTATGCCAAGTCGGAATTGGCAGCAGGTAATGGCGTTCCTTCTGAAGGAGTAGCTTTTTTGTCTACAAATGATTTAGATAAAAAAAATCTTGAAGAAGTTGCTAGAGAACTTTTGATTTTAGGATTTAAATTAATTGCAACAAAAGGTACTGCTACGTATTTGGTGAACTTAGGAATTAAAGTTGAAGAAGTGCTAAAAGTTCATGAAGGAAGACCAAATATTGAGGACCTAATTCGTTCGAGACTAGTTCAATTAATAATTAATACTCCAATTGGCTCACATGCTCTTCATGATGACGCTTACTTGAGACGTGCTGCTCTAGAATATAATATTCCAACGTTTACAACTATTCCTGGAGCAAAGGCAGCCATTAAGGCGATTAAGGCTTTGCAAAGTAATAAAATTAACACTTACTCTCTACAAGAAATCCATAATTATTAAAATCTTATTCTAGGTTTTTTAGTTTTTCTCTTAATTGATTAACTAATGAGTTTCGACTAATTGAAAGTAATTTGAGAGTATCTTGATGCATCTTAAGTTGTGTCTCCGCTATTTGTAATACTTTTATAGATTCTTTTATCTCATTAGAAAGTTCATTTATTAAGTATTTTTTGCCTTCAAAGGTTAAAACTGGATTTGCAGAATCATTTGTGTTTTCGCTCATGGAATTGCTTTTTTAATAAATAAAATAGAGTTATAAGTTTTTAATCAATTGTTTTTCACATAATTCTTTATAAATTCCAGGTTTATTGATTAAATCAATATGTTTCCCAACTTCAACAATTTCACCTTTATCGAAAACAACTATTTTATTAGCCTCTTGAGTAGTGGCTAATCTATGAGCAATTACAATAACTGTTCTATCTTTCATCGCACTATTAAGACCTTCTTGGACTTCAGATTCTGATTCTGCATCTAACGCACTAGTGGCCTCATCTAAAAGAAGAATGGATGGGTTCCCAAGTATTGCTCTTGCAATTGCTATCCTCTGGATCTGACCACCGGATAAATTTGATCCTCTTTCAGTTATCTCAGTTTCATATTCCTCAGGAAGCTTTTGAATGAAGTTGTGAGCGTTTGCTTTTCTTGCTGATTCTATAACTTCTTCTTTGGTGAAATTTCTGCCCATTCTTATTACATCAATAATTGTTCCTGAAAACAAAAAAGGCTGTTGTTGTACTAATGCAATGTTTTTTCGAATATCTTTAGTATTTAAAATTTTTAGATTTTTATCATCTATAAAAATGTCTCCATTATTTGGAGTTATAAACTTTAATATCAAAGCCAACATTGTACTTTTACCAGCTCCTGAAGCTCCAACAAATGCTGTGACTTGGCCTCTTTTAATTTCTAAATTGATATTTTTAAGTACTTGATTATCTTTTTTGTAAGCAAAATTTACTTTCTTGAAACTTATTTTGCCTTCAAAATTTGATATCCTTCGTGAATTTTCTTTATCATCTTCGACAGGTTCTTGATTTATGTTTTTCAACCTTTTTATTGAGGCTTCTGCCTGTTTATAGTCATTAAAATTTGTACTCACATGGCTTATTGGATCAATAAGCATTAATATTGCTGCAAAAAAACTACTAAATTCTTCGCTTGTTAGAAGTCCTAGATTGATTCTTGCTGCTCCTAAACCTAATATTGCTAATATTCCAAATGCTTCAACAAATCCAACAATTGGATGTTGAAATGCAAGTAGTTTTAATGTCTTATATTTTGCTTTTTTATTTGTACTTAATCTTTTATAAAATCTTTTCTCAATCCAATTTTCTGCAGCAAAAGCTCTTATCGTGGACATTCCATTTATAGATTCACCTATTAAACCTGCTAAATTACTTGTTGATTCTTGACTTTTTTCGGATGCTGCCAAAACTCTTCTTCCAAAACTGTTAATTGAAAGAATAATCAATGGTGCTAAAACGAATGTTGATACTGTTAGTGACCAGTCTAAATAAAACATGTAGATTATTACCGCTAACAACTGTAAAGTGCATGGAATAGTATCTTGAGCTGTTTTATAAATAACTTCGCTTACCCTGTCAGCATCTTCTGTTAGTCTATATGTGATGTCCCCGGCTGAAATATTTTCAACAGAATTCATCTTTATTTTTTGAATTCTACTAAATAAATTTCCTCTCATCACTTCACTAATTTCTAAAGATGGTTTTGCTATGAATACATCCTGTCCAAATTGAGCAATTTTCTGAACTAAAAATACAAATAAAGACTTAATTATTATGCTAGGAACTTTTGAGAGATCACCTGACCCAATTGCTGGGATTAAGTTTCCAGCTAAATAAGCTAATAAAGGCCAACAAGCTACGTAAATAAGCATGCATATAAAACCCTTGATAAACCTATTTGAATATGGTCTGACTGGTGGTATTAGTCTCAAGTTATTATATATTTAATTATTTATCCTACTTTATCAATATCTTTGGGTATAAAAAACAATGAAATTGGATCAATTCTTAAAATGGAAAAATTTGGTAACTTCTGGTGGCGAAGCAAAAATTTTTATTAAATCTGGTTCTGTTAAGGTTAATGGTGTAATTGAGACTAGGAGAGGAAGGCAGTTAAACAAGGGAGATAAAGTAATATTTCTAAAAAATGAATTAATTTTTGAATAGTTAGCTTATTCAACTCACTTTGTATTAGTATAATTTTCTTGGAGATAGTATTTTGAGAAAATCTGTAATTGCTGGTAATTGGAAAATGCACATGACTTGTGCTGAAGCTAAATCCTATTTAGAAGAGTTTATTCCTTTAATAAAAAACATTAAAGATGATCGTAAAGTTGTCATTGCTCCGCCTTTTACAGCTATTTCAACCTTTTCTGATCATTCTGATTTTGAATATTTAGATATTTCTAGTCAAAATATTCATTGGGAAGATCAAGGAGCATTTACTGCAGAAATATCTCCAAAAATGCTTCTTGAACATGGTGTCTCATATGCAATCGTTGGACATAGTGAACCAAGGAAATATTTTAGTGAAAGTGATGAACAAATTAATAAAAGAGCAGTTTTTGCTCAATCTAGTGGACTTACTCCAATAGTTTGTGTAGGGGAAACATTAGAACAAAGAGAGAGAGGTGAAGCTGATAGAGTTATTACTAGACAGGTTGAACAAGGATTAGAAAATACTGATCCATCAAATTTAATTGTTGCCTATGAACCAATATGGGCTATTGGCACTGGTAAAACATGTGAGGCTGAAGACGCTAATAAGATATGTTCTTTGATTCGGAAATTAATAGGTTTTAATGATGTAATTATTCAATATGGAGGATCTGTTAAACCTAATAATATTGACGAAATCATGTCAATGAGTGATATAGATGGGGTGTTAGTTGGAGGAGCTTCATTAGATCCGAATAGTTTCGCGAGAATTGCAAATTATCAATAAGAAAAATAAATGGCCAAAAGGCTGGCGCCAAAAAACTTCAATTATGGGAGTTATTAATTTAACTCCTGATTCATTTAGTGATGGTGGGGAATTAAACTCTTCAAAAAAGGTTTTAGATCA